>CAYMBK010000183.1:0-6229 GCA_964388645.1 uncultured Planctomycetia bacterium
TTCGGTTAGCGAATCGAATTGGCATGGCCCGGCCGGCAACGGCTTGGGAACCATAAATGCTTTTTATCAGGCGGGCGTTAAAGCTAAAGATATGGGTGTTATAAGTCCCGCCGGGGAAGGGAAGGACGGGATCTTTCTTGAATTTTTGAGTTTTTCCCGCGGCAAAAGCGTTTTTATGTTCCATACGGCCGGTAAGGGTACACGGCTTTCCCCCATAACCGCGGCGGAACATAACTCAAAATCCAGGATAAAGCTTCCGGGGCTTTTGGAGACAAAAGAGGGTATGTGCCCCATAACAGTACTGGAAGCCGCTATCAGGGCGTCGTCTGTTTACGCTCCGTCGAGAGAAGGGCGTTTGTCTGTTTTTTGGGGAGATCAGGTCATACTAAACGAATTAGACGTTACTTTTGACGGAAAATATCACATAGAGATATTCGCCCAGACCGTACCGCTTGACGAGAGCATAAGCTCATATGGTTTTCTGGTTCGCACGGAACGCGGAGGATGTCTGCTTCGCGAAAAATTGGACATAGGCCGTGTGAGGGCAGAGTTTCCGGAGTTATCAAACAGCGTTCACAGGAGCATAGGGTCTTTTAGCCTGTCATTCGGATTATTTGGATGTCTGGCTATGTCTGAAAGCCGTGCCATTATGGATCAGGAAGGAGAGCTGAATACCGACAGGGACTGGTGGCAGGCCCTTACGTCGGAACTCGGGGACTATACGGGCCTCGCCTCGGCGAAAGGCGTGTCTCTGTCTGAGGCGGAAAAACGCTGGCGAAAAACACGAAAAGTATGGGAAGATCTTTCTTCGCGGAGAGATCCGGCTTCTGACAGTTTAGGCATGATAGGGTTCAGAGATGTAGGCGCGGGGTCTTTATGGATGGACTACGGACAGTTGTCATGTTTTATGAAAAACGCTCTTATCCTTACGGGTAGTTCGCCTGAGGCGAAGATAGTAAGGGTTTTTTTCAGGGCTGAAGAAAATTTCATAGACAGTTTTCAGGCACAGGGCAAAGACATAAGAAATTCTGTTATTTTGGATTCTCGGATCGAAAAGGGAAAACTTAAGAAATGTGTTGTCATATCAAGCGACATCGAAGAGGTTTATGCCGAGGATTCGCTGATAGTTGGAAGTAAGATGATATCGCTCAGATCTGACCGGGCGCTCTGCTACAACGCGGTTTCCCGGTGCGAGGATCTCGGGCAAGGGGAGGTTCTCGCGAATATTTTTCATCCTGCCGAGGGGCGCGTCACAATGCGTACGGATATTTCCAGGGACGGCCAGGCAGACTGGGAGAGCGGTGAAAAGATAATGGGCAATAAGTTCTCGTATAGAGAGCTTGCCGAAAAAATAAGTTGCTCGCGTGAGGAAGATATGGAAAATACCAGGCGTGAAACGATCGAAAGGGAAGGGTGGAATGGATAATATGCTGAAATTCGGAACTAGCGGACTTAGAGATACGGTTGAGAATATGACAGACCGGGAATGTTACATAAACACCCGGGGGTTCATAGATTTTCTTAAAGAGACAGGAGAGATAGAGGAAAGGGGTTCTTGTGTCGCGATAGGTGGGGACCTGAGAGTTTCTACCCCGAGGATAATGGCGTCAGTTGCGAGGGCGATAGAAGATCTCGGGTTCCGGGTGATATCCTGCGGCAGTTTGCCGTCTCCGGCGCTTGCTTATTACGCTATCAAAAAGAAGATACCCAGTATAATGGTGACCGGAAGCCATATACCCGAAGATCGTAACGGAATAAAGTTTACCAAGTGTTCGGGGGAGGTGTTAAAATCCGACGAGAAAATTATCCTTAAGAACGTGGCAAATGCCAGGATAGAGGTAACGAGGACGCCCGGGCTGGATGGGCTTTTTGACGCGAATGGAATGTTCTTGGAGAAACCGGCGCAGACGGAGAACGCGGCGGGGAAAGAGGCCATAGACCTTTATGTAAGCAGATATACGCGGTTTTTCCCGGAGGACGGCCTTAGCGGTGTTAAGGTAGTTCTATACCAGCATTCGGCTGTCGGCAGGGACATAGTAAAACGGATATTAGAAGAACTTGGCGCGGAAGTAGTGACAGTAGGAAGGTCGGAAAAATTCATACCGGTGGACACCGAGAAAATATCTAAACAGACCCTAGGCCTTCTTGGAGGATGGGCAAAAGAACACAAACCTTTTGTTATTATCTCTACGGACGGGGATTCTGACAGGCCTCTTCTCGCCGATGAGTCCGGATCTTTCATCCCGGGGGATAAGTTGGGTGCTCTTGTTTGCCTTTATCTTAATCCGGATTTCGCGGCAATACCGGTAAGCGCTAACGATGCCGTTATAAAAGCTCTTTCATCGACGGGAGTAAAAGTAAAGCAAACTAAAATTGGCTCTCCATATGTCGTCAAAGCCATGGCTGACGAAAAGGCAATGTCACCTTCGTCTAAAGTCGTCAGCTGGGAATCTAACGGAGGGTTTCTTTTGGGCAGCGACTGGCATATGGGCGAAAACGTACTGGACGCTCTTCCCACAAGAGACGCTGTATTGCCCATAATAGCGGTCATTATGCTGGCAAAGCGGCAAAAGTCTTCAATATCAGGTATTGTCGGGAATAATCTTCCTTCGAGGTACACCGATGCCGGGGTTGTAGACAATAGTACTCCGGGTTGTGAAAAATATACCGCCGAGATGGGAAAGAACATAGTTAAAGATCTGACGCCTGCTGCCGGAGGAGTTGTTCAGGCGGATTTTGAAAAAGGGCAGGTGACGGTCGAGGGAAAAAGCCCGGCAGAGCCGTTAAGGAACAAGCTGGAAGATATCAAGCAAAATATCGAGGTCTATTTCAATGAGGCCAGGGGCTTTGGGAAAATAAAGAGCATCAACTTTGTTGACGGAATAAAAGTGGTATTCGGGGGAGGGGATGTGGTTCATTTGCGGCCGTCTGGGAACGCTCCGGAATTTCGAGTGTATGCCACTGCAGATTCAAGAGAAAGGGCTGGAGAGATAGTCTCTCTTAAAGACGAAGTCATCCCGGCCATCATCAGGGGTACCGCGGCGGTAAAGTTTCGCTCCGTAGGGGCGATGGCTTCAACCGGGGGCAGAGTTGATCCGGCGGTCATTGATCATATTAAGGCAGGAAGGCCTTTTTTGATAGAGCCTTACGTAGAGAAAAAAGTCTGGGGAGTAGGAGGGGTAGGAGAATTCTGGTATGGCCCCGGAGAAGAAGGAAAAAGCTCCATAGCGGTCATTTCAGGCCAAAAATTGCGGATGGACGGCCTTTTATCAGCGTTACCGGATGATATATTGGGCGGTAAAGCCCTGAAAAAATTCGGGATAATGGCGCCGCTCGTTAAAATACTCACTCCTAAGGGAAGGTTATCCGTACAGTTCCATGATTCCAAGAATGAACTTTGGATAGTAACTGCCTGCGATAGTTCTTTATCTCAAGGCAAAAACTGGATAATACTTGGTTTCAGCCGTGAGTCTGTGGAAAAGTACGGCAAGGCCGTGACAACCGGATACGCGGAAGCTCTTCGCGAGTACGGAGAGAAACTTAACGCGCTTATAGATGCCGTAGAGGCGGAAGGTGAAATCGGGAAAGATCTTTTGTTTACCAAGAAAGATGTTCTGGCGGCGGCAAAGCAATTAGAGCATAGCGTTCCCGCGATAGCGGGCGGATTGGAAAGTTTTTTGAAGGCACGTTCCGCCGTTGAATATTTTTATTCGTACAGGTATATTCAGCCGGGTGATGTTATCCCCGTGCCTTCAGGTACGCTTCACGCGCTCGGACCGGGAGTATGCGTTATAGAGCCCCAGATATCCGGACCAACGCAGTCTCTTGAAGACGGGGCTACCTATCCGGTGAGATATTATTTCCCGGGCTATCAGAAAGAGGGGGCATTAAAGAAGCTGGATATAGATCGCGCGGGGGAAATGAAACCCGAAGTGACAGTTGATGCTCTTCCCGAGGTTCTGGAAAGCGGGAAAGGGTATACCGTAGAACGTTTGCCCGGAAATTTTTCAAAAATGGGGCTTGAGGCCAGACGGATAACGTTCGAAAGGCCTTTCGTCATAAAGGATTACGACGATTCAGGCATGCATAGCATCGTGGCTGTCAGTGGAGAAGCTTTTGTGTGTTATGATGGTATCGAATATCCCATCCCGGAGGCGGTTCCGGGCAAAGCTATGATGATAGTCCCGGCCTCATGCCGGGGATACGCGATAAAAGGCACCGCTCATACGGCACTCATCGATACTTTTACCCCTGTTTGATCTTAGCCGCGGCAAGATCATTCCCGGCAACAAAAATTAGAAGCCCTTTGTTGACACAGGCATATAAATAATGTAAAATAATGGGGCTAATCGCCATACATTTAAAAAGAATACAACAAGGTAGAGTATGGAAGAAAAGACTTTCCTACAGAAGTTCAACGAGCAAAAAGTATCCTATCTTTTTATCGCTTTACCCCTTACTTTGTTTTTTGTGTTCCAGCTTGCGCCTGTTGTTATATCCTTTTTCTGGTCTTTCACGGAATATAACGTTGTCAATTCCCCGCAATTCGTGGGTTTTGCCAACTACAGGCAGCTTCTTTTCGACGATCCGGTTTTTTGGATCGCTTTACGCAACACGGCGGTCTATGTTATCGGCGTCGTTCCGCTTGGGGTGGTCATGGCCCTGCTACTGGCGGTGGCCATCGACCAAAAGATAAGCTTTAAAAACTTTTTCAAATCGATCTTTTTCCTGCCTACGGTTACCGCCATAGTAGCGGTTTCTGTGATATGGAAATGGATGTATGCGGGCGAGAAATACGGCCTTTTCAATTTTTTTCTCCTGAAATGGGGATTTCAGCCTGTGGATTGGCTGGTTAACCCCGCATGGACATTGCCGGCGATAATGATAATGTCAATATGGGCGGGTTTGGGCTATAGCATGATCTTGTTCCTTGCGGGGCTTCAAACCATACCTCAGTCTATGTATGAGGCCTCAGAAATAGACGGAGCCGGGTTCTGGCAAAGGTTCTGGTACATAACGGTTCCGCTACTGAAACCCACCATAGTTTTCGTTTCGTTGGTAAGCTTTATTTTCAGTTTTCAGGCTTTTGAACAGGTGTACATAATGACGGGAGGGCAAGGGGGCATCGGAGGAGTGCTGAACTCGGCACTCACGATAGTGGCATACCTGTATGACCGTGGTTTTGTTAAATTCCAGATGGGATACGCTTCAGCAATAGCCTATGTCATATTCGCCATTGTGTTCTTTGTCACACTGCTTAACCGTAAATTGATGAGATCTAACGTAGAGTACTAAGGAGGACGTCTAAAGGTTATGGGATATGAGCTCGGGGGACATAAAGAGGGGGCAGGCGTAAAGGCTCTTATATACGCCTTTCTGATAGCGGGGGCGATCACAATGGCGCTTCCCTACGTGTGGATGCTCGTTACCTCAATAAAGCCCCTGGAAGAGATACAGACATATCCTCCGAGTTTTCTGGTTAAGAATCCTACGTTAGAACCGTATAAGGACCTTTTTAGGCTCCTACCGATGGGGAGGTACATATTTAACAGCCTTTTTGTGGCAGGAACAATAACCATTTTCAATGTTTTCGCTACATCATTGGCAGGATATGCTTTTGCCAAACACAGCTTTTGGGGAAGAGACAAGTTGTTTTTCCTCTTGATAGGATCTCTCATGATACCCTGGCAGGTGAATGTCATTCCGGGTTTTGTCATAGTAAAAAACCTGGGTTGGCTGAATACATACAGAGGGCTTATAATACCCTCAATGGCATGGTGCGCTTTTGGGATATTTCTGAACCGGCAGTACATATACAGCATACCTAACGATCTGATAGACGCGGCTAAAATAGACGGCTGCAGTGAGTTCACAATATATTTCAGGGTGGTTTTTCCTCTGATAAAACCGGTAGTGGCCACACTGGGGATATTTACATTTTTACAGCAATGGAACAATTTTGTCTGGCCTCTTGTCATAGTACATGTCAGCCATATGCGTACGGTTCCTTTGGCGCTTGCTGTTTTAACAGGCCAATTCGGGGCGAACATCGCTATGATCATGGCAGGGGCCGTGGTGTCGACGTTTCCTATGCTGGTGGTGTTTCTTGTATTCCAGAAATATATAGTGAAAGGTGTGGCTTTGACCACGCTTAAGGGTTAATATCTGTTGGTCGAAGAAAAGAAAAAAGCGGTTTAAATGAAAGGAAAAGGGAGCGATAGAGAGGCCG
>CAYMBK010000184.1:0-2570 GCA_964388645.1 uncultured Planctomycetia bacterium
GATATGGAATTAATATGGTGAGCGAGAGCGTTACTCCGATGATGAAACAGTATCTCGAGCTGAAGCGGGAATGCCGTGACGCGATCCTTTTCTTCAGGCTCGGTGATTTTTATGAGATGTTTTTTGAGGATGCCGTCGAGGCGGCGCGTATACTCCACATAACATTGACTTCTCGTGGAAGTTTTAGAGGAGCAAAGATCCCCATGTGCGGAGTTCCCCATCACGCGGCTGAGAACTATATCGCACGTTTGGTGAAAGATGGCAGAAAAGTGGCCGTTTGTGAGCAAGCGGAAGAAATTTCTGGGAAAAAGATATTTGACAGAAAAATAACACGCATAATAACTCCCGGGACTTTTGTGGCAGAAGGAACGGGGATAGGCCCGGAAAACAGTTATATTCTTTCCATATCCATGAAAGACGGCGTGTTTGGGGTTGCGTATGCCGATATTTCCACGGGTGAATTTTGTCTAACAGAGATAGACGGCACAGAAGGGCTTTTCCCCGAGATCTACAAGATCGGGCCGGTTGAAACAATTTTACCCCGCGAAGTCACACGATCAAAAGAGATCAAAGAATTGAAAGAAGCCGGATTAGGCTCCATTACGATCAATGATGACTGGTTATTCGATCCTGTGAAAGGCCGGGAAGAACTGAAGAGGCATTTCGGGCTGAAAACTCTCGATGCTTTCGGATGCCATGAAATGGAAATTGCTCTTGGAGCGGCAGGCGCTCTTTTATTATACCTTCAGGACACGCAGAAATGCCGGCTCAGTAACATAAGAACAATTAAAGCTTATAGCCTCAGCGAATACATGACCCTAGACAGGGTATCACACAGGCATCTTGAGCTGGTGGAGAATCAGGAAGATCTTACTTCTACGGGAACGCTTTTTGAAGTCCTGGATCGGACAATGACCCCTATGGGGAAAAGAAAATTAAAAAAATGGCTTTTAAACCCGCTGTTAGACCAGGCGAGGATATTAAGAAGGCATGATGCGGTACAATTTTTTTGCGAAAATAGCCCGCTTCGAGCTGAAGTAAGGGAAATATTGGGAAAGGTATATGATATCGAGAGACTTTCCAATAAGGTGATTCTCGGCACATGCAATGCCAGGGACATGCTTTCCTTGTCTGATTCTCTTGAAAATGTGGAAGCGATGAAAAAGATCTTTGATACGGCCTGCCCTGAAGAGATCGAGACGCTGATCAGCGAAACGGAGGACCTTTCCGGTATAGTGGAAAGCATACGAGCCTGTATCGTCGAGGAGCCGCCATCCGGGACAAAAGACGGAGGGATAGTAAAGAAGGGCTACAACGCTGATGTGGACGAATTAAGGGATATGGTGGATTCGGGTAGAAATTGGCTGATGGATTTCCAGGCACGTGAAATACAGCGTACCGGCATAGGGTCTCTGAAAGTCGGATATAACCGTGTTTTCGGGTATTATATCGAGGTTACAAATACTAACCTTGAAAATGTTCCTGATGATTACGTGCGCAAGCAAACATTGACGAATGCCGAAAGGTTTATCACCCAGAGTCTTAAAGAGCAGGAAGGGAGGATACTTGGGGCAGAAGAAAAGGTCAAAAATCTGGAATATGATATTTTCTGTTCTTTGAGGGAGAAGATCGGCATGTCAATAGATAGTCTGAAAAGATCGGCTGAGACGGCCGCCGAGGTAGACTCCATATCCGCCTTAGCTGAAACAGCGTTTCTAGGACGATATGTCAGGCCCAGAGTGTCATCTTCCGATGTTCTGTCTATAAAGGACGGCAGGCATCCTGTGCTGGAAAAAATACTCAAGGGTAAAGAGTTTGTCTGCAACGATTGCCTGATGAACGGTTCTGATAGAAGGATCTTCATAATCACAGGTTCGAATATGGCCGGGAAGTCTACTTTTATAAGACAAGTGGCCCTGATAACGATAATGGCGCAGATGGGTAGTTTTGTTCCCGCTGCGGCTGCTGAGATAGGGATAGTTGACAGAATATTCACCAGGGTCGGAGCTTCAGACCGTCTATATCAGGGAATGAGCACTTTTATGGTCGAGATGGTCGAGACCGCGAATATATTGAATAACGCGACAGATAGAAGCTTGATAGTCCTGGATGAGGTAGGAAGAGGGACAAGCACTTTTGACGGGGTGTCGATAGCATGGGCCGTTGTGGAACACATAGTGCAGGAGCTGAAAGGGGCTAAGGCATTGTTTGCCACTCATTACCATGAGCTTACCGAACTTTCTGAGGTCATGACGGGGGTGCATAACTATCATCTTTCGGTTCAGGAATGGGGGGAGGAGATAATTTTTCTTTATAAGGTAGAAAAGGGCAGCTGTGATGAGAGTTTCGGTATACATGTGGCAAAATTGGCGGGCATGCCGGCTACTGTGGTCAAAAGAGCCAAAGAGATATTGGCGAATCTGCATAAAGATTCTTTCAAGGGCAATGTAAGGTCGAGGTTCCTTGATCAACGTCCGGGCGATGAAAAGCAGCTGGATTTTTTCGGTGAAAAACATCTTAATTCGCGTATCGCCGACAGGATAATGGAGCTGGACATAGATAACATGACA
>CAYMBK010000185.1:0-2514 GCA_964388645.1 uncultured Planctomycetia bacterium
ACCACCCGGGGCACTCTTCATATACCGGTACACATTTTTCCAGAAAGCCCGGATCGCCGGGAATATTGCGGTAGGTCTTTCCTTTATATTCATAAGCAACGCATATTTTTATCCTCTCAAGCTCATCCAGCACATCTATCTTGGTTATCACGACCTGGTCAATGCCGTTTATCTCAACCGAATTCTTCACCAACACGCTGTCAAACCATCCGCATCTCCTCGCCCTTCCAGTAGTAGCTCCGAACTCACCGCCTTTTTCCCTTATCTTTTCCATAAGGTCGGGCCCGAACTCCGTCGGAAAAGGCCCTTCTCCGACCCTTGTCGTGTAAGCCTTAACGACACCTATGACCCTGTCTATCCGGCTGGGGCCCACCCCTGCCCCGGTACACGCTCCGCCGGCGGTTGAATTAGACGATGTGACGTAAGGATAAGTACCGTAATCCACATCAAGAAAAGTCCCTTGAGCCCCCTCGAAAAGCACGCTCTTCCCTCCCCTGAGCGCTTCATTCAAAAGCGCTGTAGTATCTGTCACAAATTCTTTCAGGTAGCGGGCATATCCCTCGTATTCCTTGATAATGTCGCCGGTGCTAAAAACACTTTGTTCCGCGAAATCCCTGATCATGGCGTTTTTCTCTTCTACGTTCTCTTCCAGCCTCTCTCTAAAATAATCATGGTCATAAAGATCCGCTACGCGTATCCCCACACGCGCCACTTTGTCGGCATAGCACGGGCCTATACCTTTTTTTGTGGTGCCTATGCGGCCCTTGGTCCTGCGCGCTTCCCGAAGCTCGTCTATTTTCTTGTGGTAAGGAAAAATAATGTGGGCTTTATCGCTGAGTTTTAGACGTCCCGCGCAATCTATTCCCTGGGCTTTAATGAGCTCTATCTCCTCGATAAGGGCCGCCGGGTCTACGACTACGCCGTGCCCTATAACACATATTTTACCCTCATGCAGTATGCCCGATGGTATGAGATGCAGGACATATTTTTTCTCGCCGATGACCACCGTGTGGCCGGCATTATTCCCACCCTGGTATCTCACCACATAATCCATATCTTCGGCAAGGATATCAATAACCTTACCTTTTCCCTCATCGCCCCACTGAGCTCCCACCAGAACCGTAGCTTTACCCATCTTCTTCCTTTCCGACGTTACTTCTATTTGCGTTTACAGGCCCATGTTCCCGGACATGCTATACGCATATCTGTTTAACGTCGATCACATCCTTAACATTTTTCATTTTTTTAAGGACCGCTTTGGAGATCTCGCTGTCTATGTTGATCAGGCTTATTGCCCTTCCAATTTTCTTATCTCGGCCAAAGCTCATCTCGGCGATATTGACGCCTTCTTTGCCAAGTATAGTCCCTATGCGGCCGACAACACCCGGCACGTCATTGTTGGAGATGACCAGCATATACCCCGAAGGGATCGCTTCCACATAATACTTGTCGATCTTAACTATCCGGGGATCGTTGTTCGTAAAGAGCGTCCCCATTATGAAATGTTTATTCTTGGCTGTAACGAACTCGGCGCTAAGCAGATTAGCGAAATCTTTTATCTGCGAAGTCCTTTTCTCGGAAACAACTATGCCCCTCTCCTTGGCTATCACCGGAGAATTAACATAGTTGACATTTTCTTCCAGTATGCTATCGAAGACTCCTTTCAAAAGCGCCCTTGTTATAAGGTCGACGTCGAGATTGGCTACATCCCCGACATAGTTGACGGTTATCGCTTTTATTGGGTCCTCTATAAGCTGTGCCTGTATGGAACCAAGGCGCTCAGCCAGGTTGATATACGGACCTACCAGCCTCAATGTTTCCTCGTCCATCGCGGGAACGTTCGCGGCGTTCCTGTACCCCTTACCCGTAAGCGCGTCCACTATGGACCTTGCCATATCCACAGCTACACTTACCTGGGCTTCTTCGGTGGAAGCCCCGAGATGCGGAGTTGTGACCACTTTATCGAGCCCGGCCACAGGGCTGTCCACGGGAGGCTTGGCTTTTGTCTCGAACACATCAAGGGCCGCTCCGGCGACTTTACCGGACTTGATATATTTGGCAAGCGCCTGTTCGTCTATTATCCCGCCCCTGGCGGCGTTAACTATCCTCACTCCCTCTTTCATCTTTTCAAAAGCCTTGCCGTCTATGGAATGTCTGGTTTCGTCGGTAAGAGGCGTGTGTATGGTGATAAAATCAGACTGTTTGAGCAGCTCATCCATGCTCACCGGTTCAACCCCGATGGACATTGCTTTCTCTTCGGAAAAGAACGGATCATTGGCCAGAACCTTCATGCCGAATACCAAAGCCCTTTTGGCGAACTCACTTCCTATGCGGCCCATGCCTATGATTCCCAGTGTTTTTCCGTAAACCTCCACTCCCATGAATTTCTTCCTGTCCCACTTACCGTCTTTCACCGACTGATTGGCCTGAGGAATATTGCGTGCCATGGCAAGCATCAAACTGAACGCGTGCTCCGCGGTAGATATGGTGTTCCCGGAAGGGGCGTTCATGACG
>CAYMBK010000186.1:0-2708 GCA_964388645.1 uncultured Planctomycetia bacterium
GCGGCCAGGCCCCATTGCCGGTCTGCGGCCAGACTCATCGCCGCCCGCGTTTTGTCACATTTGAGGTCTGACCCCTATGAGTTGACAGGGGGTGGATAATCTTTGTAATCGATTTCGTGAAGTGATAGAATATGCTGATTCGTTTTTTAATGGGCGCGCGAGTTAGAAAAAAAAAAAAATAAGGAAGATAAAATGGCGGGGCAAAAACCGATGTTCACTGAAAAAGACGTATTTGAGTACCATTTGGGCGGGAAGATAGGTGTGGAACTTAAAAAAGCTTTGAAAAGCCAGCGGGACCTGAGCATGGCGTATACTCCCGGTGTCTCACTGGTGTGCGAAGCGATACGGGAAGATCCCGGGAAAGCTGATATATACACATCAAAGGGTAACCTCGTGGCGGTCGTCACCGACGGTACGGCAGTGCTAGGGCTGGGCAACATCGGGGCCAGGGCGGCGATACCTGTAATGGAAGGCAAAGCCGCTCTTTTCAAAGCTTTTGCCGGCGTAGACGGATGGCCTGTTCCGCTCGAAGGCGTATCTGACGGCAACGCGAATACCGACATCGAAAAATTCATTGACGCGGTATGTAAAATTTCGTGCATGTTCGGAGGAATAAATCTTGAAGACGTAGCCGCTCCGGCATGTTTCGCTATTGAAGACCGGCTTGACAGCATGCTGGACATTCCCGTGTTTCACGACGACCAGTGGGGAACCGCCATCATAACGCTTGCCGCTTTGCAGAACTACTGCGTCATCTCCGGCAAAAAAATGGGGGAGATCAAAGTAGTTATAAACGGAGCCGGGGCCGCCGGGATAAGAATAGCCGATATGATAAAAGCGGACGGCGTCAAGAACTGTGTTTTGTGCGACTCTAAGGGGGTAATAAGCGAAGAGCGCAAGGACCTTAACGCCTTTAAAGCGCGCCACGCTGTTTGTGCCGGCGGGGCATCGGTGCTTTCCGAGGCCGTAAAAGGATCCGATGTTTTTATAGGCGTATCGGCCGCCGGATGCCTGGACGGGGACATGGTCGCTTCCATGGGGGAAGACCCCGCTATTTTTGCCATGGCAAACCCCGTACCTGAAATACTTCCGGAAAAGGTTCGAGAAAGCATGAAGAACAGAAAATTCGTTATGGCTACGGGACGGTCCGACTATCCCAACCAGATAAACAACGTCCTCGGGTTCCCTTTCATTTTCAGAGGCGCTCTTGATGTCAGAGCCTCCAGCATAACCATAGGCATGAAAATAGCCGCAAGCCGGGCGTTGGCAGAACTCGCCCGGGAAGGCAGTGTGCCGGCGGCGGTAAAAAAAGCATATAACCGGGATTTCGAATTTGGCCGCGATTATATCATTCCAACGCCCTTCGACCCCCGCGTGCGCGCGTGGGAATCTAAAGCCGTAGCCGCCCAGGCCATTAAAGACGGCGTTGCCGGCACGAACGTAATGCCGGAATATGACCTTTAAACGACAGGATTTATCTGGAACGCCCGGAAATGAAAAACACTTCAGCTTACCTGCGCTATTTACCCGCGATGATCACCGTCCTCATTATAGCGGCGCTGCGCTTCGCGGATGCCGGGTCGTTTCAAAGCCGGAGATGTCCCGGATGCGCGGAACTTCCCGGCGATCTTTCGGCAGGAAAGCTGTTCGGGCAAACTGTTTTTTTAGAGCAAAACGCCGAGGCCTCCGGAATAATGAAGGCATACGACACTTCCGGATCATTGCTGGGATATCTCGTATCTACATCGGAATACGCGGGGCATATAAAAGGATATGCCGGACCCACTCCGATACTTATAGCTATCAGCCGGGAAGGAACAATAACGGGAACGCGCCTTCTTAAGAACTCCGAGACTCCCGCCTTTGACAGCCTCGTAAGATCGTCGCCTCTATTGGAGGATCTTCACGGAACCCACTGGAAAGATGCCGCTTTTAAGGACATAGACGCCGTGAGCGGAGCGACCTTTACTTCGAAAGCCGTGACCGCGACCGTTAAACATACGCTTTCGCGCCTGGAGCTTGACGATGCCGGTTTGAGATCGGATACAAAAATTGCATCAGAAAAGGGCTCGCCGGAAAAGCACGCGGGTACGCCTTCGGACAAGCAGACCCGTCCCGATGCCGGAGGTGTCTTTACCGCGCTAGTAGCGCTGTGCGCTTTTTTCGCGGCTACGACGTCATTGCGTAAAATACGCGGAATAAGAACATTTATTCTGCTCATCTCTCTGATCTGGCTGGGCTTTATAAGAGGCGAGCTGATTTCCGCCGACCTTATATCAAAGTGGACCGTACGCGGAATGTTCGCCGGCGCTTCCGCGGGGCTTCTGTTCATGGCGGCTCTTTCTTTTCTTGCCGCGGCAGTAAAAGGAAAGCCGCTTTACTGCGGCTACTTATGTCCATTCGGCGCCCTGCAGGAGTTTATTAACAAATATTCTCCCTGGAAGATACGGCTTCCCCGTAAAACATTCATTTTTCTTTCCAAACTCAGGTACTTTCTACTTTTTTACATTGCGGTTTCTCTTTTTTTCTTCCCGTCCATGGACCTTACCGAAACAGAGCCTTTCACTATGTTCGCTTTTCCGTCGGCAAGCGCCGCGGTTTTGCTGATCGCAGGGGTTTCATTGGGGCTCTCACTGTTCTTATTCAGGCCATGGTGCTCTTTTTTGTGCCCGACAGGAGCTTTCTTTGAGATCTTCAGAAAGAACTCT
>CAYMBK010000187.1:0-4636 GCA_964388645.1 uncultured Planctomycetia bacterium
GTTTGACCCAGGTAGAATCTCTTTTAAGGCAAGCTGTTATGGACCTTGAAGAATCTAAAAAAATAGTAAATATTGCCGGAAGAGCAGCGTACATAATGGCGTACATGGCCATGCTTAAAGCCGGGAGAGCCCTTTTGCTTGAGCAAGGTTATGTTCCTGTTGACGGAGCGCAGCACCGTACGGTAGTTGAAATAACAGGCGCTATCCTGGCGCCATCGTACACTGATATTACTGCGCATTTTGAGGTAATGAGGCGTAAAAGGAACGAAGCCACATATGAAGCCGGAGCACTTATATCTTTTAGGGATTCCCAAGCTGCATTTTCGGACGCGGCAGAGCTGATACGTGGCATTATAAACCGAATAAAGGAACATAATCCACAGCACTATTTTGAATTTTTGGCTCCGTGAGGAAGGTACAATAAAGCTCGAAAAATTCAAAACATCCTCGCCTAAATCATAAGCCGATGTTGACAATTAGGTGACAATTGTGTACACTTTAAATTAGGGTGAGATATTTGGGCGATGAAGAAACGGAGGAGAATATGAAGTTTATAACGATAAGAGACTTAAGGTCGAGATCGGCGGAGATACAGAAGCTTCTTCCCGGAGAAAGGGAGATGGTGCTTACATCTAACGGAAGGCCTGTAGCGATAATGACCGCCGTAAACGAATCCACTCTGGAGCCGGAACTCAGGGCAATTAGAGCGGCCAGGGCCATAATGGCCGTTAACGCCGTGCAGGCAAAGTCCCTGAGAAGCGGGAAATCGGCAATTAAAATAGACGAAATAAACAAAGAAGTCTCCGCGGTAAGAACCGCGCGTAAAAAACAATGAAAGTAGTGCTTGATACCAACGTATTGGTCTCGGGGCTTTTGTCTCCAGGCGGAGCTCCCGGGGAGATAGTGCGTATGGTCGTTTCCGGAAACCTGGAAATAATTTATGATGCCAGGATCATATGCGAATACGAAGAAGTTCTCAAAAGGCCAAAATTCGGTATAGACTATGGATATGTAGATGATATTGTTTCGTTTATAGAGCACTTCGGGTATCCTGCGGCCGGAATTCCCTTGAAGAGTCGGCTTCCCGATATCGATGACGAAGCATTTCTGGAAGCGGCTGTATCCGCCAAAGCGGATTTTCTTGTGACAGGTAATATGGGACACTTCCCGTCCGCTTGTCGTCAGGGCGTAACGGTTGTTACGCCGAGAGAGTTTGTGAGGGTGTTCAGGAAGAGAAATTAGCGTCAAGACCCGTAAAACCCCGAAAGAATTCCTCGAGACTAGAATAACACTTGAGACCCATTTTGGCTCTTAAACGTATGGGCCCGGCTAAGGGCAGACACTGGGAAGTGTTTAAAAAGGGGCGTTAAAGGTCGATTATAATGTACTTGGGACGAAGGTTAAGATCGCGTGATGAGGGGTTGGGGCAAAGGGGTAAGGGCTAAGAGCAAAGGGCGAGGAGCAAAGAGGTAAGGGCGAAGGGGAAACGAGTCGAGGAAAATATGGTAGAGTATACGTACAAAAATATTGACAAAAATATGTTTTATGTTAGGACTTGTATATGGATATAGAGAAAGGTGACTTTGTTTGGGATCCGATGAAAGAGAAGGCCGATAGGATCAAGCATCGAGTTGACTTTGTTCTGGCCGCGCAGGATCATTGGAGCTGGATATTGGAGAAAGGGGAGGAAGTACTATGAAGAAAAATAGAATAGACAAGAATATACCAATTGGGACGCTGACAAAGGTCGATGATGTTTTGCCGAGTCCTAAAGAATTGGTTATGCCCGAAAAAACAGTAAAAGTTACACTTAATTTAAATGAAGAGAGTGTGAAATTTTTTAAAAAACAGGCCAGTAAGCATCATACAAAATACCAGAAAATGATAAGGCTCTTGCTGGATAAGTACACCGAAAAGTATTCCGCGTGAATAGTCGATGGGGGTTTAGATGGAGCGCATAAAACAACATTGTCCCATAATTGTACTTACTGTCCTGGCAGGGGCGCTGCTGTTCGCTAATCTGGGCAACCAGTACCTGTGGCAGGATGAGGCGGAGACGGCTTTGTTGGGCAGAAGAGTGCTCGAATACGGCTACCCCAGGGCCTATGACGGCAAGAACCTTATCAATCCCACCATAAGGACATCTTTCTCCGAGGATTACGGCTGGAGATATCATCCGTGGGGGCAGTTTTACATAACCGCGGCGGCATTCCGCATGTTCGGCGAAAGTAATTTTTCAGCCAGGGTTCTTTTCGCTTTAATGGGGCTTTTGAATATACCGCTTTTGTACGTTCTGGCTTTACGGCTGACTCGCGAAAGATCTACGGCTTTAATTGCATCTGTTCTAACGGTGTTTTCGGTTAACTATCTTCTTTTGATGAGACAGGCCAGGTATTACGCTCCGGCGGTCTTTCTGGTCCTTATCGCGCTTATTTTTTATAGCCGATATTTGGAGAGACGTAAGCCGCGTGACATCTTGTCTGTTTACATGGCGCTTACTGCGTTGGGGTATACCGTGCATGGTATGTTCGTTCCGGTTTTCGCGGCGATATGTCTGCATTATTTTATTTTTGGTTTTGACAGGAAAAGTTTTCAGGTGTTTCTGATATTTGCGGGGATAACAGCCGCGAGTGTCGTTCCATGGTTTTTGTATTCCAATAGCGGGGCGCATGTCGCGGCAATAACGGCAAAGAGGTTATGGCAGAATTTTGAGTTTCAGGCGCGGATGATAAACAAGTTTATCATGCCGGTTTTCTTTTTTCTTTGTATTTATGCCGCCCGGGGATCGTGGAAAAGACGATGGAAAATAGAGTTAACGGGAGGCGAAAAACGGGCAGTGAGGCTGATATTGCCCGTAATAGTTGTTAGCATGGGGGCTTTCCTGTTTGCCGAGGAGCGGAACTTCAGGTATCTGGTTTATTTTATACCGTTACTTGCTATCGCGCAGGGGATGATACTTCTGAGGCTTTTCAGGTTTAATAAGGCGCTCTTCGCGGCCTTTCTGGCGCTCACCGTTCTTACAGGAGTGTTTAACATGGGGAGGTTCGAATTTTATTTCCCAAAATATCTCTATGAGATCACTCACGATTATGACGGGCCCATAGAGGGGATAGTTAAGTTCCTGGAAGCTAACGCTCGGGAGGGCGACGAGGTTAAAATAATATACGGAGATATTCCGGTAATGTTCTATACCGATCTTAAGGTCGATAATTCCGGCATTTACAATGATCAGCATATGCCGGAATGGATAGTTTTCAGGAAAGATTGGGGGGAGTCCCTTGCCAGCCCATATTACAGGAAGGTGCAAGCGGCATATAGAAAACATGTTCTTGATTACCCGGACATAAAGTGGGAGAATAGACCTGACGATATGGGGTTCCATAAGTTCCGGACAGTAAAGAACGCTCCCCGGGTGTTGGTGTTTGAGAAAACGGCGGAGATGGGAAAATAGGTAAATATGAGAATAGGTTTTGACGCGAGAATGACAGATCATCCGGGTATAGGGCGGTATATAAAAAGCCTTATACCTGAAATGCTAAAACAGGCCGGAAGCGACGAATTTGTTTTTTTCGGCAATGTTGACGCCCTTGAAGCGATAGTCCCGAGGGATAGCGCCCGGATAGTAAAATGGGAGGCTCCCGTATATTCGGTCCGGGAGCAGATGTTCACTCCTTATGATGAGGAGAAACTGGACGTACTGCATGTTCCGCATTTTAATGTGCCTCTTGTTTATAACGGGAAGATGGTCGTGACCATACATGATCTCATTTATCTTTTGTTCCCGGAGTCGGTGCCTTCTTCTTTGGCGAGAGTTTATGCTTCTTTCATGATAGGCCGGGCTCTGAAGAAGTCTGCCGGCGTAATTTCGGTGTCATATCATACGAGGGAAGATCTTATGAGGATATTCGGGAAGAGTTACGCCTCTAAAATAGAAGTGGTCCATGAGGCGGGAGGAAAGGATTTTCATAAGATAGAAGACAAAACAAGGATAGCCGACGTAAGGAGCAGATATCGCCTTGATAAGGACATTATACTTTATGTCGGCAGCGTCAAACCCCACAAGAACGTGGGAACGCTTCTTAAGGTCTTTGAGCTTTTGCGGTCCTGGGATATCCCGCATCAGCTTGTTGTGTGCGGCAGATGGGACAAAAAAGAAGACGAACTTAAGGATATGCTGAAGGGAAGATACATACGGTATCTGGGAGAAGTTCCGTCAAAGGACCTTGCGGTGCTTTACAGCATTGCCGATGTATTGGTGCATCTTTCTTTGTATGAGGGGTTCGGGCTTACCGTGCTCGAGGCGATGCAGTGCGGAACGCCTGTTGTTTGTTCGGGGAAATCTTCTTTGCCTGAAGTGGTGGGTGATGCCGCTTTTATGGTTCCGCCCGAAGACGCGGGAAAAGCCGCCGATATCGTGTATAACATACTTATGAACAGAGAGCTTTCGGATGGACTTATAGAGAAGGGGATAGAAAGGTCGAGGGAATTTTCGTGGGCAAAAGCCGCGAAAGAGACTTTGGGGATATATCGGGGGGTTCAGTAAGCGTGAGGTTTTACGGCGGGGGAGGATTTTTAAATCCGGCCCCTTTGTACGGAAAAGCGGGTGGGGTAAAAACGGGGGGGAAGGGCCCTGCTT
>CAYMBK010000188.1:0-2547 GCA_964388645.1 uncultured Planctomycetia bacterium
AAGGGATTATTATGACCTTTGGTATATTTCCGAATTAGGTTTTGATTTTTATGACGACAAATTTATCAGATTATTCAAGCGCAAAATATCTGATGAAGGTTATACCGGAGATTATAGAAAAGATTTTGGGCTTAGTCCGGATAAGCTACTAACCTTAAGAAGGCAAGTGGATACCGATCTTATGCCGGTGATTCGCGCAGGCGAGAGTTTTGATCTAGTTAAGGCCTTTGAGAGGTTTAATGTAATCCTGCAAAGGGTGTAGAGAAAAACGAGGAGGATCTTGATGAAACTTATAATCCAGATACCCTGCTATAACGAAGAAGAATCCCTGCGCGGAACATTAAACGATATTCCTGAACAGATGGACGGCATTGACAAGATCGAGGTCATGATCATAGACGACGGCAGTATGGACAAAACGGTGGATACCGCCAGGGCATGCGGGGTAAAGCATATTCTGAGGATGAGATCTCATCAGGGCCTGGCAAAAGTTTTCTATGCCGGGATGCAGTATGCCCTTGAGCTGGGGGCCGACATCATAATCAATACCGATGCCGATAATCAGTACTGCGGAGGGTGCCTGAAGGACCTGGTAAGACCGATAATAGAGTGTAAAGCCGATATCGTTATCGGAGCCAGGGATTTCAGGCACATGTCGGGTTTTAAGGCTTTTCTGGAGAGGGCAGGCAGCCGTATAGTGAGCAAAATGGCCGGCGTGTACATCAAAGACGCCGTGAGCGGATGCAGAGCATATAGCAAACAAGCGGCTCTGAGCCTTTTTATCTACACTGAATACACGTACACCCTTGAGACCCTTATACAGGCCGCCAGGAAGAACCTGGTCATTAAGAACGTGGATATACGCACCAACAAGACCGAAAGGAGATCAAGGCTGGTTGCGTCTGTCCCAAAATACATGCGTATAACCTTTTTGACCTTTCTAAGTGTTCTGTTCCTTTACCAGCCGCTCAGATTTTTTATGGCTTTAAGCGGAGTGATGATCACTTCGGGAGCTTTTCTGGGGGTGAGGTTTCTGTATTTCTATCTGACCTCGAAAGGCGCCGGGAACGTGCAATCGCTGATATTGATGGCGGTGCTTGTCATATTGGGATTTCTGGTACTTGTTCTAGGGGTGGTCGCGCATCTTATCGCGAATAACAGGCTTCTAATAGAGGATAGCATGAAGAGGCAGAAGGAGATAGCTCTTTTTATGAAAAAACGAAGGTGGATCTGAGGGGGACGGCATGTATAAAAAACAGACAATGCTTAAAAACTGGATATGGCCGGCCGTTCTTATTCTTGGCGCGATGGCGCTTTATGGCAGAGGGGTGTTCGATCAGGACACATTTGTTCCCGACGCTGATAGGATAGCGATGGACGGCATTTATTTCAGGGACCTTATAATAGATATGCCGTTCTCGGATCTGTGGGGTTATACGACTTCTTATTTTGCCCGGTATCCGGCGCTTTCGATAGGTTACAGGCTACCGTTCTTCCAGTTTGTGGAAGGGATATTCTATTTGATGCTGGGTGCCAGCATGTCAACCGCCAAAATATCGGTACTTGCTTTTGCCGCTTTCGGGATATTCTTTTTTTACCGGCTGGTAAACCGTACATACGGCACGGGTGTCGCGGTATGGTCCGCTCTTTTGTTCATTACCACTCCGTTCGTATTTAGATGGGCGCGTCTTCCCATGCAGGAAATACCGACATTAGCGATGATAAGCGCGGCCATGTACTATTTTTACCGGTATACGGAAACCCAGAGAAAAAGAACGTTGATAGCTTTTTTTATTACCTTTGTCTGCGCTTTATATACCAAATACAACAGTATCTTTCTTTTGCTTTTTTTCCCCATATATCTCACGCTAAAGGGGAAGACGCGTCTTTGTCTGAAAAAAGAGGTGTTAATAGGCCTGGCGTTTCTCATTATAGCCCTTGTCCCTCTGGCGGTAATAACAATGAAATTCGGTTCGCTGAACATCGAACAGACAGTTTCCGCCGAAAAGATGGCTTTTAAGGATACCGTAATGGGGGTAAGGTCGGCTTCCAGGGTATCTGTTCACAACCTCTTGTATCATATCAGGACTATATACCGTTCTCACCTTACCCCGGCTGTTGTCGTATTGGCAGCCATAGGGTTGATACTAGCAGCATTCAAAAGAGACAGAAGGGCCGTTCTCTTTCTTGTGTGGATAGCCTCGGTTTACGTCATGGTCACTTACAGCAGGGGCAAGAGCGTAAGGTATCCTATTTATTGGATACCGCCTCTTTGTGTTATGGCGGCCAGTGTCATCGAAAACAACCCGTTTAAAAATAAGAAACCTGCTCGAATGTTATTGTATGCTGTTCTCACGGGAGCTGTTATCTTTCAGGTTCACACGATATACGCGCGTGAACCTATATTCAGGGCCGAAGGATACAGGGAAGCCGCCAGATATGTCACGGAAAACCCAAAAGGATACACGATTTTTTTTTGAAGGATACGCGAATGGAATTTTCGTGTATTGGGTCAGGAAGTTTGATGATGAGAGGAACTTTATAGTA
>CAYMBK010000189.1:0-2578 GCA_964388645.1 uncultured Planctomycetia bacterium
TGAGGCTTACGCCAAGTTTTTCAGCATAGCCCTGGATGGGATCAAAGACGGGAGTTCTCTTGAGGTCGTCGAGGGAAAAATGAAAGACCAGAGGATCGCCGATCTTGAGGAAAGTTCGGAAGAAACTCCCGGCCCCGGTGAAGAAACCGAGGGTGAGGAAGGAGAGGCAAACGGTGAGGGTGAAGGCGAGGACACAGAAGAGAAAGCCAAAGCCAAATTTGAGAAGGACGCTGATCTCCAGAAAGAGTTCGGCAAGTTCTCAACGTATCATGCCTATCTCAAGAATAAGGGCAGAGTGAAAATCTTTTCAGGCAGAAAGTCTGAATAGGTGGGCTACAAAGCGTGTTGTGTACCAAAAAAACAAAAAAATGCGACACAAAAAATAATAAGGAGGAACAGATATGGCACTTACACAGGATACTCCAAGAGCTTATGAGCTAGGGGACATGAATGACCTTCCGGTCAAAGCGTCAACAACGATCTACGAGGGAGCCGCGGTTGGGCTCGACAGCGGTTACGCGCGCGGCTTGGTTGCCGGGGACACGTTCCAGGGGTTCGCCACGAAACAGGCGGACAACTCTGATGGAGACGCCGGAGCTATAAACGTTCGCGTAAAAAGGAAAGGCTTGGCCTCTCTTGCTGTTACGGGTGTAACGGCAGTTACGGACGTTGGATCCACGGTCTACGCGTCTGCGGACGGAACCTTCACGCTTTCCTCGACGAGCAATTCGTCAATAGGGAAGATCGTACGTTGGGTTTCCGGCACTACCTGCATCGTAGCGTTTGAGGGTGCGGGCGATCGGTCGATATAAACACAGGAAGCCTCTCCTGGGCCATGAGATTATAAACTGGCCCAACTAAAGCAAGACAAAAAGGACTGAAACGAACTTAACAAGAAGGAGGAATAGAGATGGGTATAGCAGGACTGGGATCAAGGGCGATCATAGGGAAGTTCTATGAAACGCTTGAACAGAGCAAGGATCTGGCATGGCCGTTCAAAATAGGCATGGAAATGCCGTCAGATCAGGAATCAGAAACCTACAAGTGGCTTGGTTTTTCACCGATGATGAGGGAATGGGTCGGTGGCCGTCACGCGAAAGGCCTGAGGGAAAACGGCATCACCATAACGAACAAGAAGTTCGAATCCACGGTTGAGTTCGATGTGGACGATCTCCGCAGGGAAAAGACCGGACAGGTTGATGTCAGAATAGGTGAAATGGCCGACAAGGTGAACGCTCACTGGGCGTCACTTCTTTCGACGCTGATCACAGGGAACGGGCTGTGCTACGACGGGCAGAACTTCTTTGACACCGATCACTCGGAAGGATCCAGCGGGACGCAGGTTAACGCTTGCACTTCAAGTCACGTTCCGGACTTAAGCGTTACAGACGAAGAGGCTCCCACAGCGGTAGAAATGGCGAAAGCTATTCTCGGGTGCGTTCAGTACATGTACGGTTACAAAGACGACCAGGGCGAGCCAATGAATGAGAATGCGAAGAAGTTTCTCATACTGGTTCCTGTTAATCTTTGGGGCCCGGCAGTACAGGCGATGGCGTCGAACTTGCTTTCCACAGGGACTGGAGCAATAGACAATCCGCTTAAACTGGCGGCGGCTGGTCTGGATATTTCGGTGGCTGTAAACCCGAGATTTACCGAAACCGATGTGTTCTATGTTCTGAGGACCGACGGACGCGCAAAACCGTTCATTCTCCAAAACGAAGAGGACGTCAAGATGTCAGTTATAGGTGAGGGATCCGAACTCGAGTTCAACGACAACGTTCACAGATACGGCGTGAAGGCTCTTAGGAACGTTGGGTTTGGGTACTGGCAACAGGCTCTTAAGGCAAAATTATCCTCTTAATAGGGGCCCTTTACTGACGTAATTTTTGGACTATTTATGGAAACGTAATATTTACCGGGAGGAACGGGAGATGGCAAAGACAAAAAAGACGAGAGTTGAAACTGTTCCGGCACTTGTGCTGGCGAAAGATAACGAGGTCAAAGGAAAGTTAATCCCCGAGGGGACGGTCATATTCATAGGCGAGTGTGCCGAAGGGCTCACGATCGAAGATGTGAATAAGGCCGTCGCCCGGGGTAACGTCAAGGCGATAATGACGGAAGTATCTTTTGAGGGTGAAGTTGACAAAAATGAAGATGAAAACTAAGAGAGCCCTTATTTGGGGCTCTTTTTTTATAGAAACGCGGGATTTTTATGACAGTCAAAATAAAGAAGTTCCCACAAGATTTTATTGAAGCACTGTTGTCCGCAGGCTCTTTTATTATATTTTCTGATCCGAACGACGGGAGTAAACCGAAGAAAGTTGCCATGTCTGATGTGGTAGCTTTTCTTGACGAGTATTATCAAAAACCGCTGAGTTTAGATACCACGTTAGGTTGTTATCTTACACAGGATTAAAGGAGGAACAAAATGGCAAAACGAATAATGATAGAAGAATTTGCGAGTTGGCAGAAACCAGTTCTGGCGATAGCAAATTCGGGAACGGCAACAAAAGGGTTTAGATATATCGTAGGCGCGGCTCCTACGGGTACGTTTGAAGGGTTAGCCTCAAAAGACATC
>CAYMBK010000190.1:0-5138 GCA_964388645.1 uncultured Planctomycetia bacterium
GCCTGACCACTGACTTGCGATAAGTTAAAAGTTAAGACTTGACCCCAATGTCCCGTCAAATGCTTCTTGACAGATGATACTTCATGGTGTAACATATAGATGAATATCGATATGTCTATACGTACTCAAAGGCTTTGAACAGAGAGGTGGGAGATGTTGAATGATAAATTGACAGTAAAAACGCAGGAAGCCTTACGGGGAGCACTCAAAGAAGCCGTCGAAAGGGCGCATCAGGAAGTCTTGAACGGGCATCTTTTATATGTTCTGCTCTCGGATGGCGTCGGGATATGTTCTTCTATACTTAAGAAAATGGGCGTGGATATCCCTTCTGTGAGAGGGGATATAGACGAAGATCTTTCCAAACGGTCAAGAGTGACAGGAGATGCTCTCCAACCCTATTTTTCCGGCGAGCTCAATAGTGTCCTGAAAAGGGCCGGGAAGGAGGCGGAGGCCCTCAAGGACGAATATGTCAGCGTGGAGCATATTTTGCTGGCGATGGCCCGCGAGACCAAAGGCGCGTTCGCGGAGATACTCAGAAAGAATGGGGTGACAGCTGAAGGTATCTTAAAAGCCATGAGCCAGGTCAGGGGAACGCACCGCGTTACAGACGATGATCCCGAAGGAAAGATACAGGCGCTTCAGAAATACGGAAGGGATCTTGTCGAGATGTCGGGCAGGGGAAAGCTCGACCCTGTTATAGGGCGCGATGAAGAGATAAGAAGGCTTATACACATATTGTCCAGGAGAACGAAGAACAACCCCGTTCTTATAGGAGATCCGGGTACCGGGAAAACCGCTGTTGTTGAAGGGCTGGCGCAAAGGATATATTCCGGAGACGTCCCGAGCAGATTGAAGGATAAAAAGCTGATAGCGCTGGACTTGGGGGCTCTTATTGCCGGCGCGAAGTTCAGGGGTGAGTTCGAAGACAGGCTCAAGGCGGTCTTGAGGGAGATAAAGGAAAAAGAAGGGGAAGTCATACTTTTTATCGACGAGTTGCATACCATCGTGGGAGCGGGAGCCGCCGAAGGGGCGGTTGACGCTTCTAATTTGCTTAAACCGGCTCTTGCCAGGGGCGAACTCAGGTGTATAGGCGCCACCACTCTTGACGAGTACAGGAAATATATAGAGAAGGATAAGGCCCTTGAGAGGCGGTTCCAACAGATGTTCATCGGTGAGCCCACGGTTGAGAATACCATAGCTATTCTTCGCGGGCTTAAAGAAAAGTATGAAGTTCATCACGGTGTAAGGATATCTGACTCGGCCATAGTTGCGGCGGCGACATTGTCTGACCGGTATATTACGGCGCGTTTCCTGCCTGACAAGGCCATAGACCTCATAGATGAAGCCGCGTCGAAGCTTCGCATGGAGATAGACAGTGTTCCTACCGGGATAGACAGAGTGCAGCGCAAGATAATGCAGTTTGAGATAGAAAAACAGGCGCTGAAAAAAGAAAAAGATACTTCTCCGGGAAGCGTGAAAGTCAAAGAGGTTGAAGAAGATCTGGCCCGTTTGAGAGATGAGCTTGCGTCAATGAAAAAACACTGGGAGAGAGAAAAGGACATCATCGCGAGGATACAGAAGATAAAAGAGGACATAGATAGATCCCGCGCCGAAGAAGCGAATGCCGAGAAGAAGGGTGATCTGGCCAGGGTCTCCGAAATAAGGTATGGCAAAATAGTGGAGCTCAGAAAAGATCTGGAGGTATCTTCCGGGGAACTTGAAAAGATACAGAGTTCCGAGAAAATGCTTAAAGAAGAAGTAGATGACGAGGATATCGCCAGGGTAGTCTCTCAGTGGACAGGCATTCCGGTAACGAAACTCATAGAATCCGAAATAGAAAAACTTGTCATGATGGAAGATGTGCTAAAGACCAGAATAGCCGGACAGGATGAAGCGGTCAGAAAAATATCCGATTGCGTAAGGCGGTCCAGAAGCGGCATGGGAGATCCGAACCGGCCGATAGGGTCGTTCCTTTTTCTCGGCCCGACAGGGGTAGGCAAGACCCATATGGCAAGGACCGTGGCATGGTTCCTTTTTAACGACCCGGAGGCTATGGTCAGGATAGACATGTCCGAATACATGGAACGCCACGCTGTTTCAAGGCTGATAGGCGCTCCACCTGGATATGTAGGTTATGACGAAGGCGGACAGCTTACCGAAAAAGTGCGCAGGCGGCCTTACAGTGTAGTGCTGCTTGACGAGATTGAGAAAGCGCACCCGGATGTTTTTAATATACTTCTTCAGATATTGGAAGACGGGAGGCTTACGGACAATCAGGGGCATACGGTGGATTTTAAGAACACTATGATAATAATGACTTCCAACATAGGAAGCCACCATTTTTCCGATGGCGGAAAGACCCCGGAAGAAGCGGCAAGATCGGCGGGAAATGAAGTGAAAAAACATTTCCGTCCGGAGTTGCTTAACAGGTTGGATGAAGTGGTCGTTTTCAAAAAACTCGGGGATGATGACATGGTGAAAGTAGTGGAGCTTGAGCTTATGGGGGTTATAGACCGACTTAACGCGAAGGGCATAAGCGTGGAGGTCACGGAAAAAGCCAAAAAAGATCTCGCCGAAAGGGGTTTTGACCCTGAGTACGGAGCCAGGCCTCTCAAAAGGCTTATACAGAGAGAGATACAGGATACGCTTGCCATGGAGATACTTAAAGGTAATGTAAAGGACGGAACGAAAGTCCTGGTAGATGTTGACGGGGAGAAAGGTTTTTTGAAGTTTGAGGTCGAAAAATAAAAAGGAAAATATAAAATGCCTAAAAAAGATTATTACGAGATCCTGGGTGTCAAAGAGAACGCAAGCGAAGGCGAGATCAAGAAGGCCTATCGCAAGCTCGCGCTGAAGTACCATCCCGACAAAAACCCGGGAGATAAAAAAGCCGAGGAGAATTTTAAGGAAGTCTCGGAGGCATACTACGCTTTAGGGGACGCGAAGCGCCGGAAAGAATATGATGACCTGAAGAAAATGGGCGCTTACACCGGGGATTTTTCGCAGTCCCAGGGGTTTGATTTTTCGGATTTCATCAAGAATTTTTCATCGGGATCCTCGGGTTCGGCGCATTCGCCGTTTGCCGATATTTTTGGCGATATCTTTTCCGGATCGCGAGCGAGGGGAGGCGGGCATAACACGTATTACTATTCCACCGGAGGGGGAATGAGAGAGCATGGCGGCCCAGGAGAGGATCCTTATTCAGGCGGGACAGATACGACCGTGAGAGCTAATCTCCCGATACCGGCCAAACTCGCCGAAAAAGGCGGTGAGGCCAAGTTCAGGCTTGCCGGAGGGAAGAGCGTGACGTTGAAGATCCCTCCCGGGACGAAAAGCGGCCAGAAGATGCGCCTTAGAGATCAGGGAGAAGAGTGCCCGTGTTGCCGGCATAAAGGCGACCTTATAATCACGCTGCGAATCAAATAGTTCTGAAACACCCCTCAAGGGGAGGTTCCTGATGGACGAGCATGATATCGTGAGGGTTTTTAAAGCTCTTGCCGATAAAACAAGGCAGGATATACTAGAACTTTTGGGAGAGGACGAGATGAATGTTACCGACATATGTTCGGGATCGGGAGTTTCGCAGCCCACGATATCGCATCATCTGCAGATACTGAGAAATTGTAAACTTGTAGGATATAGAAAAGAAGGTAAGAACATATATTATTACGTAAGGCGCGACATAGTGTTTGATGTGTTCGGTGAAGTTTCCCGCAAGATCCGCGTCAAGTTCATAAAAAGAAAATGATAGTGTAAGAGAGTTCTTGTCTCCCTAGCGACTAAGTTTGGCAGGCAAGGGGGCCTGACTGGCGATGGGGTCTGGCCTCGAACCGGCGATGGGGTCTGGCCGCTGACTTGCTACGGCGATGGGGTCTGGCCTCGGACTTGTAACAAACAGCAGCTTAGAGGCCTGACCCCTGACTGGCAGTAGCCCAGCGCCTATCTCTGCCGGCACCCGGGAGTCCTCTTCGATCTTTCCCCAGGGTAATTTCTTCATGTCTTTCTCCGTCCATTTTTAGATCTTGCGAAACTCGTCCTCCTCTGCCGGGTTATTTTGTTTTATCCGGCTTCGGAGAACTCGAACATTCGCAAGTGTTGTAATTATCTAAAAATGAACGAGCGAAAGCCTGAAATTCCCTACGGGGGCCCCTTGATCAAAGAGGCCTCCCGGGCTTTCGCACCGGATCTTGTCCGCGGCGATGGGGCCTGGCCTCGGACCGGCGATGGGGTCTGGCCTCGGACTTGTGACAAACAGCGGTGATGAGGCCTGACCACTGACTGGCGCCTCGATGTGCACTGGCCACTGGCTTACGAAGCGCCGGTGTCTTGACACTATGGGTTCTTACCTCAGATTGACACTTGCTTTATTCATATGCTACAATGCCCCGAAGTCAGGGGGCTAAAATGATCTTACCGGAAGAACAATATAGTGTGATAGCAAGAGGGGTTGATGAAATTATTTCCCCCGAAGAACTCAAAAAAAAGCTTTCTTTGAAACGGCCTCTGGTCATAAAGGCCGGGTTTGACCCTTCCGCCCCTGATATCCATCTGGGGCATACGGTGCTTTTGCGAAAAATGAGGCATTTCCAGGATCTGGGGCATACCGTGTATTTTTTGATAGGAGATTTTACCGGCAGAATAGGGGATCCGTCGGGAAGGTCAAAGCTGAGGAAACAGCTCAGTGCCGAAGAAGTTTCCGCGAACGCGAAAACGTACAAAAAACAGATATTCAAAATTCTCAACGAGGAAAAGACGGGAGTTGTTTTTAATTCAGATTGGTGCCGTAAGCTGGGAGAAGGAGGGATATTCGAATTATCGTCGCGCTATACCGTTGCCAGGATGCTGGAGAGAGACGATTTTTCCAAACGTTATTCCGAGAATCTGCCTATCAGCATATTGGAGTTCCTGTACCCGCTTCTTCAGGGTTATGATTCTGTCGTAATGGAAGCGGATATCGAACTCGGAGGAACCGACCAGAAATTCAATTTGCTTGTCGGAAGGGCCTTGCAGAGGAATTACGCCTCGGACCAGGAAGTACCCGCGTATCTTTCTGAGGCCATTTCATTTTTCAGAAAGCGCGGCCGCGGGGCCGTGCCAGCTAAAAAAGCTTTGGAGCTTTCACCGCAGGTAGTTATTAC
>CAYMBK010000191.1:0-3976 GCA_964388645.1 uncultured Planctomycetia bacterium
GACCAGCATCTCTTTCGCCTGTTCTTTGCTCATCCCGGAGATCTCCTGCAGTCTCTGCTTTTCTTTCTCTATTACATTGGCAAGATCTTCCTCTTTCTTGCGGATATCATCAAACCTCTGCCGGAGAACTATTTCGTCTTTTTGCGCTTTCTTGTCTTTTTGATCGATGTATTCTACCTTTTTCTCCAGGTTCTCTTCTTTCTGAAGAAGCCGTTTCTCCATGGCCGCGAGATCTTTGCGCCTTTCCTTTGTTTCTTCGTCGATCTCGGCCCTCATTTTCAGGGTTATGTCCTTGGCTTCTATTATGGCTTCTCTCTTTCTCCTTTCAGCTTCGACCTTAGCGCTGTTTATTATCGTCCGGGCCTTGTCTTCTGACCTTTTTACTTTCATCTTGGCCGTATATTTCCTCAGAACATAGCCCATAAAGAACAGAAAAGCGCCGCCGATAACGGCAAACCCTACATATAGCGCGGAAACATCGTTTCTCATTTATTGCCTCCCTTTCTTTTGTGAAAGGCGGAAAGAGGAACTCGCGGCGGAGATAATAGTTATTCTATCTCCGTAATAACTCTGTCGACGGGCATATCGTGAGGGGCTCTGGGAAGAAGGTCTACCAGCTGAAATCCGAAAGCTACTCCTATGGTTGTTAGCTCTTGTGAGATCCCTCCCGCGAGAAAGGTGTCATAGAAACCCTTTCCCCGGCCAAGCCTCATGCTGTTGCTGTCATAAGCCAGTGCCGGCACGACCACAAGATCTATCTCTTCCAAAGGTATCGCTTTTACCTGTGAAGCCCCGGGCTGTAATATTCCCAAAGGCCCCCTTTCCAAGCGGTAATTCTTCTTTATCTCCGAGGATATCATCCTGTTCTCCCCGGGAAGGATATAAGGAACCCCAACCCTTTTGCCTTGTTCCAACGCCTCCTGAATGAAATACAAAGTGTCTACCTCTTTAGGCAAAGGAACATAGGCCAATACCGTCTCCGCGTCTTCGAACTCCCTTGAACAGAGAAGCCTGCGCTGTATATTGGCGCTTTTTTCCTGTCTCTCCTCTGCGGGTTGTTCCTCCAAACGCCTTATCATTTGTTTTCTTATCTCTTGTTTATTCTTCCTGACAAGGTCTTTTTGGGGATCTTTTTTCCCCGTGTTAAAAATCATTTTTTCCGTTCCTATCATCATTAGCATTGTAATAATACCTCATTCACACCGCTTCTACTCTGTCGACTTCCGGAACTTCTTTCTTTAATGTCCTTTCAACCGTGCCTTTAAGCGTCATCTGGCTCATAGGACATCCTGAGCAAGCTCCCCGCAACCTCACCTTGACCACTCCGTTCTCTATCGCTACAAATTCTATGTCTCCACCGTCCCCTTGAAGCATTGGCCTTATTTTCTCTATCGCCGCTTTTACTTTTTCTTCCATGATTCTCTCCTCTCATTTTTGAAAGTGTTAATTCTGCCCTATATTATACATCACGCTTCTCCGCAAGTAAACCCCGGCTTTACTTTAAGTGCCGGCAATGAGATCTCCTCGTCCCTCGCTTCATTTGTTCAGCGCGAGACCCACAAATGTGCCCTCAGTATATTATTCGATCTTTTCTTTATGTAATGGCATTTAGACCGCTCCGTCGACCTTATGCCCTCTTTGCGATGACCCGCAAAAGTACCCGCAATATATTCCGCTCTCTTTTCTTTACCTTGTATCAGAAGAGCCTAACAACCGGCAGATCATTGTATCCGCAGCGCTAAACCGTTATAACTTCTTTATCTGAAGCCATATAGAACGACTCCCTTCCTCAAAAACTCGTACACCCCCTTTAAATAGAAAAAGCAAACTAAGGAGAAAATCTCCTTGCCTGCCCTTTCCAAAAAGCCTTTCGCCTTCCAAGGCCTTGCTCTTCTGATTTTTTTTGACTGTATAATAAGGAGAAGTTGTGGATAACGCTATAACTTGCTTTAAACAAATAGGTTATGTCTGTTTTTCTTCGCCGTAGAGAATTGCCCTTTTTTTCTGGACGTCCGGATCGGCCAAATACTCGTCAAAAGTCGTGTCCACCCTGTCTATATAGCCCCGGGGGGTTATTTCCACTATACGGTTAGCTACTGTTTGAACAAGCTGGTGGTCGAACGACGAAAAAAGTATAGGCCCTCTGAAGGAGTCCAGCCCCTTATTCAGCGCGGTTATCGATTCGAGGTCCAGGTGATTTGTAGGTTCATCAAGAATAAGAACGTTCGCCTGTGCCAGCATCATGCGGGCGAGCATACATCTTACCCTCTCTCCTCCCGAAAGCACTTTCACCGACTTGAAGGATTCTTCCCCCGAGAAAAGCATTCTCCCTAAAAATCCGCGTATAAAATTTTCTTCTGTATTCGGCGAGTACATCGCCAGCCAGTCCATTATGCTGATGTCCTGTTCAAAATATCCGGAGCTGTCTTTGGGATAATAGGCCCTTTGAATTGAAACCCCCCACTTATAACTTCCCTCGTCCGGTTCCATTTCTCCCGTCAGGATCCTGAACAGCATCGTTCTGGAAAGGTCTTCATGGCCGACGAACGCTATTTTATCCTGCCTTCTGACGGTAATGTCCAGATTCCGGAACATTACATTTTCCCCTGCCGTTTTAGTGAGGGCTTTTATCTCCAAAATGCTGTTCCCTGCCTCTTTTTCATATTCAAAGTTTATGTAAGGATATTTTCTAGTAGAAGGGGCTATCTCCTCCAGCGTTAATTTTTCAAGGCTTTTTTTCCGGCTCGTCGCTTGTTTTGATTTTGACGCGTTCGCGCTGAACCTCTGGATGAACTCTTCCAGCTCCTTTCTTTTCTCTTCGGTTTTTTTGTTGAGCTCTGTCCTCTGCTTTACGGCAAGCTGGCTTGCCTCCATCCAGAAAGTAAAATTCCCGGGATAAAGCTGTATCCTGTCATAATCTATATCGGCTATATGCGTGCACACCTTATCGAGAAAATGCCTGTCATGGGAAACTACGATGGCGATATTTTTAAAGCTGAACAGGAATTCCTCAAGCCACATCCTCGTATCCATATCAAGATGATTGGTCGGCTCGTCTAAAAGCAAGATGTCCGGATCCCCGAACAGCGCCTGCGCGAGAAGAACTCTCACTTTTTGGCCCGCTTCAAGGGTTTCCATCTTTTCAAACAGGAGATCCTGGGAAATGCCCAGCCCTTTAAGCAGTTTAGCCGCGTCGGACTCCGCGTTCCATCCGTCAAGGTTGCTGAATTCTCCCTCAAGATCCGCTGCCCGCATGCCTTCTTCGTCGGATAATTGTTCTTTCGAGTAGATCTTTTCTCTTTCGGCCATTATATCATGCAGCTGCTTATGCCCCCTCAGCACGGCATCCATGACCGTGTACTCATCAAACGCGAACTGGTCTTGCTTAAGTACGGATATCCGGCTTCCGGAAGTTATCATTATTTCCCCGGACGTAGGCTCTATCTCCCCGGCCAATATTTTCAGGAACGTTGATTTCCCCGAACCGTTCGCCCCGATAAGCCCGTAGCAATTTCCCTTGTCGAAAGTTATGTTAACTCCCGAAAAAAGTTTTCGCTTCCCGAATTGTAGTGAGATCCCCGCTGCAGCTATCATTTTGTTCCCGTGAATTGTAGTGTTATCCGCTTGAGATACGCAAAAAATAAAGGACTACCCTTGGTAGTCCTTTGGTTTATCTTTTACCTTGTGCTATTTCTTTCTGTGTTCCTCTGCCTCGAAGAACCTCAAATTTCGCTGTTCGCGTTTTCTTTTGGTCCCACGGATGCTCCTATTCGTCGCATCCTTTGGGATCAAATTTCGCTGTTCGCGAAATTTGGCGGGGCGGACGGGGCTCGAACCCGCGACCTTCGGATCGACAGTCCGACGTTCTAGCCAACTGAACTACCGCCCCCAGATCTTTTAAAATTCCCAGCTATTTATAGCACAGAACCCTTTTCTTCGTCAAGTAAGGGCGCCTCGCGAGGCGCCCTTACTTGAC
>CAYMBK010000192.1:0-4172 GCA_964388645.1 uncultured Planctomycetia bacterium
AGTTTCGGGGACATTGCTCGGCGCGTCGATGCTGCTGGAAAAATCGCCTCTATCTCCCGGAGAACTCATTAGAAAGGTGGCTTCCAGGGGCGGGACCACGGAAGCTGCTCTTAGGGTTTTTGACGAGAAGGGGTTCAAGACGGTAGTAAAAGAGGCAGTATTTAAGGCGAGGGAGCGATCCTCTGAGATATCGGAAGGGGGTGCGACATGTTCTTGATAGCCGAATTTATGAGAAGCCTTGCTTTGCTTGTGTCTTTGGTTTTTAACGTGGTTTACTTCATACTTATCATAAGGATATTACTCTCCTGGGTGAACCCGGATCCGTATAATGAGATAGTGCAGGTTATTTACCGGATATCCGATCCCGTTCTGGCGCCTTTCAGGCGCCTTCCTTTGCAAGGTGCCGGGATAGACTTTTCTCCGATAGTGGCTTTTATCGTGATAAGTGTTCTGAGGAACTTCATTGTCAATATTCTTTACGGGATGGCCGCCCGGATAGGGTAGCGCCTGAAAAAGGAAAGGCTACATAGTCGGTATGGAAGGGAGAGGCATGAGGATAGAGGTCAAGGTATTCCCGGGATCGTCAAGGGAGTCCGTTGAGCAAGCCAACGGAAGCCTGAAGATCCGCGTACATCCTTGCGCAGAAAAGGGCAAAGCAAATTTAAGGGTAATGGAACTTGTGGCGAAAAAATATGGCGTGAAAAAAAAAGACGTAAGGATATTACGCGGCGCTCTCTCGCGCAGTAAAGTTCTGGAGGTGGACATTGACGGAGAAGAAAAAAGTGGGAAAGATAGGGATAATCGGCGGTAGTGCTTTGTATTCTATCGAAGGGCTGGAGATAACGGATAGCCGTGTTGTAGACACCCCCTTTGGAAAGCCATCAGATGAAATGGTGTCGGGCACGCTGGCGGGAAGGGATGTCATTTTCATGCCCCGGCACGCGAGGCATCACAGCCTGCTTCCGACCGAGATAAATTTCAGGGCCAACATTTACGCTTTCAAAGTTATGGGGGCAGAGAGCATTATTTCTGTTTCCGCGGTGGGCAGCCTCAAAGAGGAAATAAAACCGATGGATATTGTCCTTGTCGATCAGTTCATTGACCGGACGAATCAAGGACGTACGACCACGTTTTTCGGCGGCGGAATAGTAGCGCATATTGCTTTTTCAGATCCGATATGCCAGCGCCTTAAAGATCTTATACTAAGGGTTAACCGGGATATCGGCGTAACATTACATGAGGGCGGGACATATCTTAACATGGAGGGGCCCGCTTTTTCGACGAGGGCCGAGTCTTTGCTTTACCGGAGCTGGGGAGCCGATGTCATAGGGATGACCAATATGCAGGAGGCGCGGCTTTCGCGTGAAGCGGGGATCTGTTACGCCACAATAGCCATGGTAACCGATTATGATTGCTGGCGCCAGGGAGAAACCGATGAAGGCGTATCTGTGGAGATGATAATGGAAAATCTGCGGAGAAACGCGCAGACGGCCAAGAAAATGATCACAAACGCTATCGGCAACATGGACACAGAAAGGCTTTGCGGGTGCTCTCACGCCCTCAGTAACGCCATAGTAACGAGTAAAGTATCCATACCCAAAGAAACCATCGAGAGGCTGAGGCCGATACTCGGGGAATACATTTAAAGGAAGGATAAGAATAATGAGTAATACTGGAAGCGCGAAAAATTACAAGGATACATTGAACCTTCCACGGACGACCTTTCCGATGAAAGCTAATCTTCCGCAGAGAGAACCGGAAATGCTGTCTTTGTGGGAGAAAGAAGATATTCGCGGTGCCGTGACACGGGAACGGATGGGATCGGGAAAGAAATTCATACTTCACGACGGCCCGCCTTACGCCAACGGGCATATACATGTGGGGCATGTCCTTAATAAGATACTAAAAGACATATGCGTTAAATACCGCTCTATGAGAGGGTTTTACGCTCCTTTTGTTCCCGGATGGGATTGTCACGGGCTTCCTGTGGAGCATCAACTGCTCAAGGAACTTAAGATGTCGAAACACGATATCGATAAGGTAGAGTTCCGTAAGAAGGCGCATGATTACGCCATGAAATTCGTGAAGATACAGTCTGAGGAGTTCAAGCGACTCGGCGTTTCAGGTGACTGGGAAAATCCCTATCTCACTCTTACCAGAGAATATGAGGCTTCAATACTTCACGCTTTAGCAGATCTTTACGAAAAGGGATACATATATCGCGATATAAAGCCCGTGAACTGGTGTTCAAACTGTGAGACAGCTCTGGCGGAAGCCGAAGTGGAGTATGACGACAAACTTTCGCATTCTATTTTCGTCAAATTCGCTTCAGACAAGATATCGAAGGGCAGGCGAGGATCCTTCATTATATGGACCACTACTCCGTGGACAATCCCGGCCAACGTGGCGGTGGCTTTGCATCCGGATTTTCTTTATTCATTTATCCTTGTGGAAAATGAGGTTTGGGTTATGGCATCCGAGCTCGTGGGACGTGTCATGGAGAAAACGGGCGTGACAGAGTATTCGGAGATCGAGAAAAAGACCGGGAAAGAAATAGTGGAAGGTGTGATCTCGTGCAGGCATCCTTTTCTGGAAAGAGAGTCGACTTTGGTGCTCGCGGAATATGTGACAAAGGAGGAAGGCACGGGCTGTGTGCATACCGCTCCGGGACACGGGCAGGACGACCATTTTACGGGAAAAAAATATTCCCTGCCGACTTTGATGTTCGTTGACGAGAAGGGCAGGTTTACCGACGAAGCGGGAGATCTTTCCGGCAAGTATGTAATGAAAGCTGATCCTGACGTCATAGAGAAAATAGCGCGTTCCGGCGCTCTTGCCGGGGCTGAAAAGATCAAGCATTCTTATCCTCATTGCTGGAGGTGCAAAAAGCCCATAATCTTTCGCGCGACCAAACAATGGTTCTTGCGGGTAGATCATATGGCTCTCAGGAAAAAAGCCGGCGATATCGTAAAGAACGACGTGAAATGGGTTCCCGTTTCGGGGGAGGAACGTATAGGCTCCATGATAAGCACCCGCCCCGATTGGTGCCTTTCACGGCAGAGGTACTGGGGAGTGCCTATACCGGCGTTCAGATGCGCGGCGTGCGGAGGGTCTTTCACGGATGCCGGGATCATCAGAAGGGTGGCTTTTTTGACCGGAGAGAAAGGGTCTAACATATGGTTCGAGAAAGGAACGGAAGGCCTGCTTTCAGGAGATATATACTGTCCGGGCTGCGGCGGAAAAGATATTGAAAAGGAGCATGATATCCTGGATGTATGGTTTGATTCCGGTGTCAGCCACAGAGCCGTTCTTGAAGGCAGGGGCGATCTTTCGTTCCCGGCAGACATGTACCTTGAAGGGTCCGACCAGCACAGAGGGTGGTTTCAGTCGTCTCTCATAACTTCAGCGGCTCTTTGCGGCAAGGCGCCTTACAGGTCAGTATTGACACATGGATTTGTTGTGGACGGAGAAGGAAAAAAAATGTCGAAATCCACGGGAAATGTAATAAGGCCTGAAGATGTTATGAAAAAATACGGTGCTGACATCTTGAGGCTCTGGGTGGCTTCAAGCGATTACGAAACGGACATAAAGATATCTCCTGAAATATTGGAACGGCTCGCCGATGGCTACAGGAAGATCCGGAATACTTTCAGGTTCCTCTTAAGCAACCTGTACGATTTTGATCCGGCAAAGAACACGGTTGCTTACAGTGAAATGACCGAAGCCGACAAGTGGATGCTTTCCAGGTTGTCCTGGCTGCAAAACACCGTAACAGAAGCTTATGAAAAAAGCGAATTCCATAAGGTCTATCGCAATGTTTATGATTTCTGTGTTTCAGAGATCAGCTCCCTGTACATGGATTTTATGAAGGATCCGCTGTATATACTTCCCGCGAATTCCATTGAAAGGCGGTCGCATCAGACCGTTATATTCCTGCTGCTCAGTATTATAGCGCGCATGATGGCCCCGGTGCTGTGCTTTACGGCAGACGAGGCCTGGAGGCATTTTGAGGTACCCGGAAAAAAGAAAAGCGTACATCTGGAACTTTGGCCCGAAATGGACGCCGAGCGCCAGCTGCCGTGGAGAGACGAGGAGCTTGAAAGAAAATGGGAGAAACTACTTATCCTGCGCGACGGTATAATGAAGATGCTTGAAGAAGAGAGGTCCCGCGG
>CAYMBK010000193.1:0-6351 GCA_964388645.1 uncultured Planctomycetia bacterium
GTTGTGGTCAGACTGTGATGCGCGGGTTAGCGCCAGTTAGGGGTCAGGCCCCTACACCGCTGTTTGTCGCAAGTCAGCGGCCAGACCCCATCGCCAGTCACAAGTCAGCGGCCAGACCCCATTGCCAGTCACAAGTCAGCGGCCAGACCCCATCGCCAGTCGCAAGTCGGTGGCCAAGCCCCATTGCCGCGGCAAGACCCTATCGCTGTAAACTCGGGAGGCCTCTTTGATCAAGGGGGCCCCGTAGGGAATTTCAGGCTTTCGCTCGTTCATTTTTAGATAATTACAACACTTGCGAATGTTCGAGTTCTCCGAAGCCAGATAAAATAAAATAACCCGGCGGAGGAGAACGAGTTTCGCAAGATCTAAAAATGGACGAAGAAAGACGTGAAGAAATTCCCCTGGGGAAAGATCGAAGAGGACTCCCGGGGTAATGCGCGCAAGTTAGCGCCAGTCAGGGGTCAGGCCCCATTGCTAGTCAGCGGTCAGGCCCCTGAGCGGCTGCTTGTCACAAGTCAGCGGCCAGACCCCATCGCCGGTCCGAGGCCAGACCCCATCGCCGCTGGCAGACCTATGATTTGAAAACAAAAGATGCATACTCTACATCTCGGCAAGAAAAATCAAGGCGTCAAAAATAATATCATTATGCACTTTGTCTATGCTTGGGGTATATCTTGCTATAAGAGACGCATCGCCGCCGGTTGCTATCACGCTGGGAGTAATTCCGCACTCATTTTTCAATTTCCCCACTATCATTTCACATGCCCCGGCAAATCCATAAAGTACTCCGCTTCTTATGCTATTCTCGGTATCCCTGCCTATGAATTCTTTAGCGGGAGAAATTTCTATTTTGGGCAGAAGAGCCGCTTTGGATGAGAGAGCCTCAAGCGCTATCCTTAACCCGGGAAAAATAAGTCCGCCTTCATAAGCTCCGCTTTCGCCTACAAGGTCAAAAGTAACGGCCGTACCGAAATCAACAATAATAAGCGGACTGCCGTATATCTTGACACCTCCGAAAGATATCACAAGTCGGTCCTGGCCTACCTCCGCCGGATGCCTGTATTTTGTCTTAAGCGGGACTTCTATATTTTTACCTACTATCCGGACCGGAACGCCCTTGGCCGCCTTGCTTAAACTTTTGAGGAAGATAGTTAAAAAATCCGGAACGACCTGAACTATTATTACCTCTGACGCTTCCGACAGCCCCTTCCCTAAAAGGCGCGTCAAGGCCACGGGGTCCACCCTGTCTTTCTCAGTACGTATGAAATATCTTTTTACAATACTGTGTCCCTCCGACAGAGCTATAGACGTATTGGTGTTCCCGATATCAACCAGTATTCTTGTCTTCATTCAGGGCATCTCCATTTAGGATCTTTTAGGGGCACATAGCTCGACATCACCGCTGAATATCCGGTGCATTTTACCGGAAGCGTCTTTAACTACCAGGGCCCCTCTCTCATCTATATCGACCGCCTTGCCAAAAACGGCCTTTCGGTTATTTTCCGTACTTATCGTTTTGCCGAGCATATTAGACATATCCTTTAACCCCCGGCGAAAAACCTCAAACCCTTCTTTTCTGAAAATATCGTACGAACTTTCAATACGCTGAAGCACCGACCGCAGCAGCAATACGCGGTCGGTGTCTCTCCCTGTCTCGGCTTTTATACTTGTCGCTTGTTCAGGCAACTTTCCCGCTTCCGTATTGACATTTATGCCGATCCCCAGCACAATAAAGTCCGTGCGATCCGAATGACCCCTTGTCTCGGTCAGAACACCGCAAACTTTCTTACCGCCGATAAAAACATCATTCGGCCACTTAACACTAGGATGTACCCCGGCGGTAGAGCGCAGGGCTTCCACTATTGCCCCGGAGGCAACCAATGTCATCGACGGTATTTCATCTATTTTCATTTCCGGGCGGAGTATGATGGAAAAATACAACCCGACACCGGGAGGAGAAACCCACGACCTTCCCATCCTCCCCCGGCCCCTTGTCTGGGTTTCGGATATCACCAGGCCCCCTTCAGGCGCTCCGTTCTCGGCAAAAGTACAGGCCACTTCATTGGTTGAAGTAACGCTCGTGTAACAATGGATCTCGCCGGCACCGATTATGTTTGTCGGAAGACCCTCCCGGATATCTTCATCCGTTATCCTATCGGGGCCGTCTTTAAGCCGGTAACCTTTCCTGGGTGACGACTCTATCACGAAACCCTCACCCCTTAACCTCTCAATATGTTTCCATAGTGCCGCCCTTGTCAGGCCAAAAAGGCCCGACATATGTTCCCCGGAAGTAAAGCCATGGGAATTATTCTTCAATATTTTCAGGACCGCATTTTTTACGTCAGGGTTTTTCATGTTACGGTCCTCCCAGTATTTCGACGGGCATTACCTCGTAAGCAGATGTATGAGCATAGAAGCCACAGGCATTATTAGCCTGTCGAACAAACCGAGATAAAGGAAGGCCACCAAAAAAATAAGGCCATATTTTGAAAGCTTCATATAGGAAGCCGCTGCCCTCTCGGGTAACAACCCCGCCAAAATATTCGACCCGTCCAGCGGTGGCAAGGGAATAAGATTAAACAGGCCTATCACAACGTTTATCAGAATAGAATACACAAAGAACAAGCTTAACAACGGCGGAAAAGAAGGCGCCCCGGATAGTGACCTGAGAAGAACGGAAAATATACCGGCAAGTATGAAATTAGCCAGCGGGCCGGCCGCGGACGTCATCATCATGCCCTTTCTCGGGGATGCGAAATTAGCCGGATTTACAGGCACAGGCTTAGCCCATCCAAAGACCACGGGAAATCTCGCGAATATAAGCATCGCCGGAAGCAGTATGGTCCCGAAAAGATCTATATGGGCAAGCGGGTTCAAAGTCATGCGCCCGGAAGACCGGGCGGTCATATCTCCGAGGCTGTGCGCCGACCAGGCGTGAGCGAACTCATGAGCGGCGATCGCCGCAATGAAGGCAAAGATCGAAACTATCGTACCCATAATTTCTCAAATAACACAGCAACGTTATCCGGTAAACGTTAAAAAATAAAATACCCCAGAAAATCTCTATTTTACGGTGAGGCCCATCCTCTTGAGAGCCACGTTCATTCTTCGCAAAGCTTCCTGTTCCGAAACACCCTCGGTAAGATTACCTTCACAAACAGCCGCGTATCCTTTTCTGTTGCGTATCTTGAATATGTTTACCCTGGATCGAGGCAATTGTTTAAGCACCAAATTTTTTTTTGCCATAGCTCCCTCCGGATTTGAACCTTTATTCCAGCAACTTCTCGTGCTCGACGCCCATTTCATCAAGAAAGGCCTGTATGTCTTTGTTGGATTCCCATATCTTTTTGATCTTACCTAACTGCCTGAGGAACGCCGCGACCACTGTAGGAGCAAAATGCGTTCCGGCGCGTTCCCTGACCATAGAAACAGCTGTGTCAAAATCGAACGCTTCTTTGTAAGGCCTTCGGGAAGTGTACGCGTCAAAACAATCCGCCAGAGCCACTATCCTGCCGTACAAGGGGATATCATCACCTTTCAGCCCGTTCGGATATCCGCTGCCGTCGTGCCTTTCATGATGAGTCAAAGCAATTACCTCGCAAGCTTTCAACATGGCCGTCTTAGTATGGGAGAATATCCTGGCTCCCACCGCCGGATGGCCTTTTACTTCTTCCATCTCTTCCGGGGTCAGGGGGCCGTCCTTTTTTAGTATGGTATCGGGAAGCATGATCTTTCCTATATCATGCATCGGGCTGGCCATACGTACTATCTCTACCTCTTCATTCCCAAGAAACAACCCCTCGGCTATCAACGCGCTATAGTCGGCTATCCTTACAAGGTGCACGCCCGTCGATCGGTCGCGCAATTCCGAAACAAGGGCAAGCTTAAAAACCATCTCCGCGTGAGAATCTTTCAGCTCAAGGTATGCTTTTTTAAGCTTAGAGTACGCCCGTTCTACCCGCATGGCATTTTTATCTTTTTCTTTCTTCGGCATTACTGTCGAATTCCTCGTAAAAGGATCTATTCTGCCTTCTTTAGATATCTGTAATAATCCGCATCCGTAGTGAGTATCACCGTCGTTGCCGGATCTACTGTTTCTCCGTAGGTTTCAAGTGTCTTTACGAAAGAATAGAACTCGGGATCTCTGCCATAGGCTTCGGCGTATATGGCGACAGCCTGGGCGTCGGCTTCTCCGAATATCCCTTGCGCCGTCTTGTAAGCCCCGGACGTTATGGATTGCAGTTCTCTTTCCATTTGCCCCTGTATGTCCGCGCTCCTCCCTCTCCCTTCGGAACGATACATCTCAGCGGCACGTTTTCTTTCTGATATCATCCGGTCATAAACCCGCCTGCGGACCTCGTCCACATAATTAAGCCTTTTGATCCTGACATCGACCACCTCTATGCCATACTGAGGAGCTATGATCGCGGCGCGCTCCAGTATGTCCTGTTCGAGTTTCTCCCTGCCGGAATATATTCTCTCCAAAGCTTCATCAGAGATCGTCACGCCCGCTATATCCTCCTCGGGATCCGTATCAAGTATACGGTTACTGTCGCGTATCACCTCTACCAGAGCATTCCCTGTTATAACGTCTCTTGTAGCGGAATTTATTATATCGTCCAGTCTGGCTTGAGCTCCCCACTCATTGCCGACAGACTGGAAGAACAGCAACGGATCCACTATTAACCACCGGGCGGTGCTATCAACCCAGATATACTTCTTATCCCGCGTCGGTATCTGGTTCGGGTCGCCGTCCCACTCAAGCAGCCTTTTCTCAAAATAGTTCGCTTTATGAATAAAAGGCACTTTAAAGTGTAATCCCGCGTCCGTTATGGCGGAGCCTATGGGCATACCGAACTGCGTTATTACCACCCGCTGGGTTTCCGTCACGATGTAAGCCGCTCCCGAGATCAAGAACAAAACCACCAGGATACAAATAGCCGCAATGGAATTTATGATCATTTTCATCTTGCATCACTCCCCTCTTCTCCTAAGCGCAGTAACGGCAGTATGGACGTATGTTCGTTATCAACTATATATTTTGCCTTAGCCCTAGGAAGTATATCCGCCATAGACTCAAGGTATATCCTCTTTTTCGTTATCTCCGGAGCTTTAATGTACTCTTCCCAGGTTCTTGTGAACTTCGAGGCTTCTCCCTCGGCCCTGTTTATCCTGTTGATCTTGTAGCCTTCCGCCTGATGTATCGTCCTTTTTGCTTCTCCTTCGGCCCGGGGTATCGCTTTGTTGTAGGCTTCCCATGCCTGGTTGATCATCTGCTCTCTCTGCTGGCGGGCTTCATTAACCTCATTAAAGGCCGGTTTAACCGGATCCGGTGGATTCACATCAAGAAGTTTCAAAGTGACTATCGTCACTCCCGTTTGGAATTTGTCCAGTAAACCCTGTAAAGACCGCTGCGCCAACACATCGATCTCTTCTCTCTTCGTGGTCAGCACTTCGTCGACGGTATAATCGCCTACCAGCCTGCGCATGACGACCTCGGACATCTCCCTTACATTACTCACAGGTTTCCGGGTCTTAAACAGCAAAAACAACGGATCCGTCACACGGTACTGAACTATCCACCGAACGTCAAGTATGTTCAGGTCTCCTGTGAGCATAAGCGATTCTTCGGAAAAATTCCGCGAAGAGTAAACAGAAGTGACACCCGGCTGTGAGGTCCTGAAACCAAACTCCTCCTTGAAGATCTTTTTTACTTTTACCGGCGTCATTTTTTCTACACCTAAGGGGATCTTCAAATGAAGCCCCGGTTCGGTAATGCGTACGAATTTACCGAACCTTTGAACGACACCCACTTCGTCGGTGTCCACAGAGTATAGAGCACCCTGAAGAAGCAGAACAAAAGCCAGCCCTATAACGATCAGCGGCAAATATCCGCCGTAGTCCTTACCGATCTTTTTTACCTTTCTGACCTCTTCTTTAAAAAGATCATCAGGCGAACGAAAATCATCCATACCGCACCTCCCGCATTATCTCTTCCCAAGTTGACAAAACATATCCCCCCGTCACCAGCTAACATAATAACATGTTTAGAAGTTTATGCAATACACTTTATAGCCCTCTTACCCCCTGACTATCTCCCGGGAGCCCTCTTAGATCTTTCCCCGGGGCCCCCTTGATCAAAGAGGCCTCCCGAGTTTACAGCGATAGGGTCTTGCCGCGGCAATGGGGCCTGGCCGCTGACTTGCAACAAACAGCGGTGTAGGGGCCTGCCCCCTAACTGGCGCTAACCCGCACACCACAGCCGAACAACTGACCATCTCCCGGGAGTCCTCTTTGATCTTTCCCCGGGGGATTTTCTCACGCCTCTTTTCGTCCATTTTTAGATCTTGC
>CAYMBK010000194.1:0-4107 GCA_964388645.1 uncultured Planctomycetia bacterium
ATATGGTTCCAATGGCGCCATACTTTATCTATCGATTCTTTTGCCCTCATCAGCCCCCTGCCCTGGATCGTAAGGTTCCTGGCTTCTTCGGTATTCCTGCCGGCTCCCAGGATAAAGACCGCTTCTGTTTCCTGACCTTCCTGGACCAGTATCTTTGTCTGGACGGCGGCGCACGGATCCATCCCGGCACCCACGGTATTGGACAGCCTTGCGCGTTTCATCGCCAGCGGTTCCGCGAGAGACCCATTCCTCCCTATAAACTCACTCCTGTCGCCCGTAAAACATTTTTCCGGAAAATTCACGTCAACGAAAGCGGTATATTCGCCGAAATCGGCATTGTAGCGGTTCCTTACAAAAAATCCACCGGTTTTAGGGTCTACCTCGGTTACAATGTGCATCTGTGTCTTATCTCGCGCCTCTCCCATTACCGGCTCGGTATAATATGTCAGCGAAAGCTTTCGGTTCCGGCCTGAAACATTCTTTACTTTTATGGACGAATATTTTATCGCGGCGTCAATATCCACATAAACCCAGAGCTCCGTCATTATGCCCTCTTCGCAATGCTCAAAAACAGTATACCCGCATCCGTGCCGGATCACGTAAGACGTTTTGCCCCGCGCCGGTGACGGTGTAGGTGACCAGAACCTGCCGGTTTCTTCGTCCCGGATATACAACGCTTCGGAGCACGTGTCCCTTACCGGATCGTTGTTCCAGGGCGTTAGGCGGAACTGGCTGGAATTATCTCTCCATGTAAAAGCGCTGCCGGACTCTGAAACTACCGTGCCGAAGAACGGGTTGGCAATAACATTCACCCATGGCAACGGCGTAAAAACATCTCTGCCCACTTTGATCACATATTCCCGGCCGTCACGTGTAAACCCGCCCTTGCCGTTGAAAAAGATAAGATCCTGCGTAGGTTCAACATCTACCTGGGCGTCTTTGACGAAATGAAGCCGTGCGGGTGTCAGCCGCGGGATGTTAAGCGATGTCCTCACGCGAGGGTCCACTTGTTCTTCCAGGGTTCCGCGGGTATCCGAGATTATCACCCTCGCGACGGTCTGGAAAAGTATTTTGTCTTCTTCTGACATCTGTTCTGATTTCCGGACAAAGACCCCGCCTGGCTTATCAAGAAAATGCGCTTCCATGCCGGCTGTCACCATACCCATTATCCTGTCCTGAAGTTCCTGTCTGTACCCTGAATGGTCCTCATTCCATATTACCAGGTCTACCGCCAAACCTTTCATTCTCCAGTATACGTGTGCTTTGAACATCTGCCGTACGAGGTCTAAGTTCGCCTGGTCTGATATCTGCACAAGTACTATAGGCAGATCTCCAGATATCGAATAACCCCATAGGCCGGACTGGCCGCGCCGGTTCCTCATTATTACCCCGGAGGCCGCACGGCGGGAATATCCGGAATATACTATTGACCCTGCCAGCCTTCCGAATGTCTGGGCATCGGACTCATCGGCGTTTGACTGCTGCAAAACCACCTGTGAATGCGTCCATGCCAGGTCAAAAACACGATCCGCAAGATGCCTGTCCCTGTACTTTTCCACGAACTCCATTGCTTTTTCTTTTGTTTCGGCCATGCCCGTAACAAAGTCCACCGACGCGGACTCTTCAGGCTCTAAAACTATCTTACACCGTATCGACGCTATCGGGTCCAGCACGGCGCCCTCGCTGCCGGAAAGCGCAAATAAATTGTCCATAGCCACCGGGCTGGACAGGTCTCTTCCCCTTCCTATGAACCTTGCCCTGTCGGTTTCATAAGAAACCTCTCCTTTAGGCGTCCCGTGTACAGCCGCCAGATGGAACATATAGGGCATCTCGTCACTTTCTGAACGTTTTCTCCGTGAACACAGTATTGCCTGTTTGGCCCTTACGATCTCCGTCTCCACAAAAATCTTACTGAAAGCCTGATGCGCGGCATCGGCCGTGCCGGGAGAAATAACCACTTCGCTGTAACTGGTAAGCTCGACCGTTTTACGATCTCTCGAATTATTGGATATTTTAACTCTGCGTAATTCAATGTCATCCTCGGGAGAAACGGCTATTTCGGTATGCGTCTCTATGTCCCCGTCTATGCGGCGGAACTCGGCTTTTCCTCGGGGAAAGATCGCTTCGTAATGATCGGGCATTTTCCTTACAGGCTGATAACCGGACGACCATATATCGCCCGTAGAGACATCCCTCAAATAACAGAAAGAACCCGTGTCGTCTCTGGTAGTATCTTCAACCCACCTGGTCACAGACAGGTCCTTCCACCTGCTGTAACCCGATCCGGCGTTAGTTACCATAACATTGTATGACCCGTTAGACAAAAGATGCACTTCCGGTTCCTGCGTGAAAGGATGGGTAAAGACCCTGAAAAGAGGCTCTCCTTCCTCCGGTGTCCGTAACATCCCGGGAGGTTCGCCCAGCCGGCGGTGAAAAGGCATGGCTTTCGGAAGCCTTTCGTGTAAAAGCGGTTCCGCCGCCAGAAAAGCGGGATCGGAAAGAAACCTTTTTTGCATAGGCTTATCCAAGATCACATATGAAAGCGAGAGAAACGCCATCCCCTGATGATGGGCCATAAAAGACTTAACCAGAGCCGCTTCTTCCTGCCCGTACGGCCTGCGCGACGGAGTGTGGTCTGCCGCTTCATAAAACCCGTATTTAGCCATAAGCCCTCTGTCTTTCATTCTTTTCATGTTGCCGCATGCCTTTTCGGGAAAAACCATAAGGGCCATGATGGAAGCGTACGGAGCTACCACGAGATCGTCGGAAAGGCCTCTTTTAAATCCAAGTTCCGGGACACCGAACGACCTGTACTGGTAATTCATCCTGGCATCCGTAGCGTTATATCCCGACTCTGAAAATCCCCAATAAGGAAGGTCACGGCTTGCCGCGTATTTTATCTGTTTGCGAACCACGGCTTTATAGGTAGCGGCTAGAAGTGTGTTTTCATAATTCGGCATGATCAAAAGAGGCATCAGATACTCGAACATGGATCCGCCCCAGGAAAGAAGCGCGGTCCCTCCTGAACGGCTTGAAGTAAAAAGCCGCCCGAGGCTGAACCAATGGTCTTCCGGAAGCCTTCCCGCGGATATTCCTATAAAGCTTGCCAGACGAGCCTCCGAGGCCAAAAGATCATAACAACTCAGATCACGGCGCCGTTCCAGGACATTGTACCCGATAGACATAAGGTTATACGACTTGTCGTACAGAAAGTCGAATTCCATATCAGCCAATTCGGCGCAATCTACCGCAAGTTCTTCCATCCGCGTTATTCTCTCGGCTGCCGCAAAAGCCGCTCTTTCCAAAGCGCCTATCAGTCGAGTTATCCGTCCGTGCCATGCCGGGGAAACATCCCGGTTTTCACCCACGGCCGCGTGTATTTCCTCAACAAACTCTCTCGCTTTTCGCGTATCGGTCATCGCCAGGGCATTCAAGTTCTCCGGATGCGCTATCCGGTAAATTTCTTCTCTTAGTTTATCTTCCGTTCCCCGAAGATCCTCGGGGACATATCCGGAGATCTCAAGATCCGTCTCTAACAAGGCTCCTGGCATCAAAAGATCTATCTCTTCCATCCATTCTGCGCATTCGTTTTCCAAAGCTTCGGCCCACCATTTTACTTCACCGGACCTTTCCGGAGACACCTCTTTTCTTATGAACTCCGCCAGATGTACTATCTTGCCGAGTCTCGAACGTATTTCGCGCACAGGGCACTCGGATATTTCAATGTCCTTGGCGATAGTTTCATAAGCTTCGACTATATCCCCGGGAAGAGCCGTAGCTTTTTCTATCTCTTCTCCCAGAACCTCCCATGTGTCTTTTACCCCTTTAAGGGCATCTGCCGGAACCACGGCACGGTAACGCGCCTCGAGCACTCCCTGACGCAGAACTAAAAGCGCGCCCACGAGATTGCCGCTGTCAACTGTGGAAACGTAAAGCGGATTGAGCGGTTCCAGGGTTATTATGTCGTACCAGTTATAAAAGTTGCCCCTGAATCGTTTGAGCTTCTTCATGTTTTCGACAGTCTTGGAGGTACGTCGCAAAAAACCTCCTCCGGAAAGATATCGAAGATCGCGGGCGGTAAGCCCTGCCAGAAGTTGCATACCCATA
>CAYMBK010000195.1:0-2615 GCA_964388645.1 uncultured Planctomycetia bacterium
CCTTATCAGGTTGGCGAAAGCATAGTTAGGATCTTTGAATGGGGCGAAGAGCCTCAGAAACAAGTTGGGGACATTTTTTGCTATACAAAAAAAAGAGGAGCTTTCATGATAGATCTGCACACACATTCATTTTTGTCGGATGGCGCGCTGATACCCAGCGAGCTTGTAAGGCGGGCATTGGTCGCCGGATACAGAGCCATAGCCATAACCGATCATGTGGACCATTCTAACCTGGATATAGTTGTTCCGGCGCTCGCAAGAGCCGCCCGGGCCCTCAACGCCCACTGGAGCATAAAGGTAATTCCCGGCGCGGAGATAACCCATGTGCCGATCGAGTGTTTTGGCGAGCTTACCGCGCGAGCCAGAGAGGAAGGCGCTAAAATAGTTGTGGCGCATGGAGAGTCCCCGGCGGAACCGGTTCTTGAGGGGACTAACCGGGGCGCGATACTTGCCGGGGTTGATATCCTCGCGCATCCGGGGAACATAACACGCGAGGACGCGGAGCTGGCGGCTGAAAAGGGCGTGCATCTGGAGATAACCGCCAGAGCCGGCCATAACGCGGCAAACAGACATGTTTTCGATATGGCGATCAAAACGAAAGCGAAACTGGTTCTTGATACCGACGGGCATCTTCCGGAAGATCTTTTGAGTCCGGAGAAAGTAGAGGCCATCCTCGGCGCCCTTACAGATTCAGATGAGATAAAGCAGGAGATTCTCAACAATTCTCGAATTCTTGCCGAACGCCCATGAGGCATGGTCCTAGTGGGCACGCTCAAACATTGCCACCCTCCCAAACTAACTGAAAAAGAGGGCAATAACTACTATTCCGCAAAATTAACCTGGTTAATTCAACCCGGTTAATTTAACCTGGTTAAAATCGCCAGGTTAAATTGATGAAAGATCAAATTTTGGCCGATGACCGAAATGATCCACCGTCTTTCAGTTAAACTAACAGTGATTTTTTTTATGTTTACCCTATTGACACAATCGTAAAGCGTGATATACTTTCAGGAAATGAGATCACGGATCAGTCTGTCCGGGATGTTCGTTTTGTTTTTATTGTTGTTCTTTGACCAGAGTGGAATATTACGCATGTACCGCCATGACAGTTCCAAATCCGGCAAAAAAAGGGGGGATGGAATACAGGGCTTTAAAAGCCAATGCCAGGTCTGTCACGATATCGGCGATACTTATATAGACAGATCGAGGGCGGCAAGGCCGTTCTCTAGCCATAATAAGTTAATTTGTATAATTACCTTTTAAGGAGGTAAAATGAAATTTGTAAAGATAGTGTGCGCTATAGCGCTTGTGTTCGCCTTTACGGCGGTCGCTCACGCTGAAACGCAGAGCGTGAAAGTGAGTGGTGACATCACAGCTCGCGCTTTCATGAGGGACAATATGGACCTCAACAGCCGTGATGATAACTCTGGAACCTTCGCTTCTACAAATGAGAGCTCTTTTCTTCTCAGTACAGTAGAAGTTCAGGTCGACGCCGATCTTACCGACAATGTAGCCGGTGTGATAAGGCTTGTCAATCAGAGAGCATGGGGAGATCAGGGGTACAGTTTTGGCGGAGAGGTTAACAATAATGACAATGCTAGCTCTAACGCATTTAACGTCGGAATAGACCTCGCTTACATCGAGCTCAAAGAGTTCCTCTACAGCCCGATGACGCTAAGAATAGGTCGCCAGGACCTCTGGTTCGGAAGAGGGTTCATTATAGGCAACAGCCTTATGGATCCGCAGGGCAACCTGCCCGCGCCTGAGTACACGGCCATAAGCTCGTTCGACGCCATAAGGGCGACGTTCGACTATGATCCGTGGACCATCGACGCAGTTTACGCGAAGATAGCCGAAAGAGACATAAGGGCCGATGACGACATTAACCTTATGGGTATCAATATTGGTTATCTTTTCGATGACTACAACGCTGAAATGGAAGGATACTATTGGTTCAAGCAGGACAGGAACCCGGGCGCTGCGAGAGGAGATGCTCCTAACAGGTCATTTGCCAGCAATGCCGGTCGTGTCTCTAACGATTTGCATACCGTCGGTCTTAGGGGAAGTTTTGACCCGATAGAGGACTGGACAGTTGCTCTTGAAGGGGCTCTCCAGATGGGTAGGTACATAGGGCTTGACAACCAGGCGACAAAAAGGAGCAGATTTGCTTACGCCATAGACGCCATGGTCGAAACCCGTTACTTTCAGGATCAGTACGCGTGGAAGCCGGTTCTTAGCGCCGAATATATACTGTACTCGGGCGAGGAGAACTTTGGCAACGAGACAGTTAATTCTACCACCAATTATAATGGTTGGGATCCGATGTATCGCGGCAAGTTTGACACGGCCATACGCGAGTTCCAAGGGTCATTCTATAACCTTTCACAGGGTATGACCCCGTCCACCACTAACCAGCATCAGGTGCTTTTCAAGGGCACAATAGAGCCCATGGACGATGTTACGGTTGAAGGTACATATGGTCTTTTCTGGCTGTATGCGCAGTATGCAAAAGAGCAGGCTGTTGCTAATGCCAACAGGAATATGTTCCTCGGACAGGAAATAGACGTGAACGTGACCTGGAACTATACGGAAGACGTAAGCTTTGGTCTTCTTTC
>CAYMBK010000196.1:0-18616 GCA_964388645.1 uncultured Planctomycetia bacterium
GACTCGAACCCCCACGGTAAAACCACTAGCTCCTAAGGCTAGCGCGTCTGCCAATTCCGCCACGCCCGCGTATATCTTTCTGCCGCGCGCATTTCCGGCCGTATATTCCGAAGAAACCGGAGGGCAAGACTAATGGTCGGGAAGGTGGGATTCGAACCCACGGCCCCCTGCTCCCAAAGCAGGTACGCTAGCCAGACTGCGCCACTTCCCGCCGTAGACCAATATCGGCCTTGTTTTGCGCTGAAAAACAACCTCCACATTATAGCAATGTGCTATGGTCAAGTCAATCAAGGGTTTCGACATCAAGGAGGTTCTTCGACAAACAGGCCTTCGCGGCCAATGGACTGTGCGACGCGCGGGATTAAGGGGTCGCGACAGGACTGTTTCTCGGATTTTTAGCTTTGGCACCTTGAAGGGGTAATATATAATGGAGAGATGAAAATGGAAGAAAATTATCTGCTTGCCGAGGAGATCGATAAGAGGATACGGGAAGCTCTGCCCGTGCGCCTTGGTGTGAACAAAAGAAATGAACTGCTCCGGCTTGTGTATGAGATATGTGTCTCACGGGAACGGTCTGCCGAAGAGGTTTTGCTCCGGGCGGGATTCTATGTAACGGAAGGGGAAGATAAGGGAGGGCTTTTTCATAAACTGAAAAAGGAACTTATAAGGATAAGATATGAGCTCTTCCGAGAAGGGGACAAGCTCAGGCTAATGCCCCTGAAACTTGAAAACGGCCGTAAAGAATGCTCTGTGTGGAACGAAAAGCTTGACCCCGGGCATATTTTCGTGGAAGAACAGGTTGCCGGCTGCGATTGGACCAGAAAGCTGATAAGCCATTTCCCAAAAGCCCGGGTGAGTGAAGTAAAGGCCATTAGCGAAGCGCGCGGGGAGGTATCCGCTGAGGACATTACGGATAGATACAATGTCCGAAGAGAGAATATACTCATAACATCAAACAAGTCGTCTTTTGTAAAAATATGCCCGTGCACTAAAAACGCTAAAAGATGCGGGTATTGGATACTAAATCTCGGTTTCGGATGCCCGTTCGATTGTTCTTATTGTTATCTGCAGACCTATAGCAATGTTCCAGGGCTGGTTCTCGTGGCTAACATAGAGGATTATTACCGTCCGATCAAAGATCTTGACGCATCGGCCTCGGGGAAAAAGATAAGGATAGGTACGGGGGAATTTACAGATTCCCTCGCTCTTGACAGGTATACGGGCTACGCCGGCAAGCTGATACGGGTTTTCCGCGAAACATCGAATCTAGTTCTTGAGTTAAAAACAAAGACTTCCGAGATTGGGGGTATCCTGGAAGAGACTCCGCATGATAACGTAGTCATATCATGGTCTATAAACACCCCCAGGGTAGCGGAAAAATATGAAAAGGGGGCATCTCCCGTGCCGGAACGTGTGGAGGCAGCTTTTCTAGCGGCAAAAAAGGGGTACGCTCTTGGTTTCCATTTTGACCCTGTGGTGTGGTATCGAGGATGGGAATCGGAGTATGAAGACACTATCAGGGACCTTTTTTCACGCCGTGAGATAGCAAAAAAGACGCGGTGGATAAGCATCGGTACCTTACGATATTCTCCCGGGCTTAAGCAAGCCGCGGAACAAAGGTTCGGCGATAACCGTATTTTTTATGACGGCGATTTTTTTCTGGACTTTGACGGAAAGTTCCGGTATCCCGAAAGGCTAAGGCGTGACATTTACGGCAAGGTGGCAGGTTTTATAAGGAACTGCGGGGTCTCCTGCTGGATATATCTTTGTATGGAGCCGGCAGACATGAGCGTGAGCGGGTGTGATCACGGCGGCGAAGCAGAGGCGTACGGACACATAACAAGAGGAGGGCTAAGGCATGAGGCTGTCTAAGATCTTTGCGGTTACGGCCGGAACGCTGCTTTTATGCGGTAAAGTTTTCTGCGCGGAAACGATAAAATTACCGCCTCCCGATATTGAAAGCGGGATGCCGGTGAACCTGGCCATACAGGAAAGGAAGTCGGTGAGGCAATATTCTCCGGAAAAACTGACCCTTTCAGAGGCCGGACAGCTTTTGTGGGCGGCAGGAGGATCCACGGTAGACGGTATTACCGGACCGACCAGGTCATATCCTTCGGCGGGCGGAGTGTACCATTTGGAAATATATCTTATCTCCGGGGATGTAGAAGAGCTTGAACCGGGGATGTACAGATATGACTGGAAAAGCCATTCACTTACGGCAATACGGGCGGGAGATATAAGGAAGGAACTTGCCGAAGCGGCCTACGGCCAAAGGATGATAGCATCGGCGCCGGCAACAATAGTGGTTACGGCCATATACGAGAAGACGGAAGCCAGGTACGGCGAGCGCGGGCGGGCACTTTTTGTTCCCATGGATGCGGGGCATCTCGGGCAGAACGTACATTTACAGGCGCATAGCATGGGTTTTGGCACCGTTATGGTGGCAGGGTTTAATAAAGAGGCGGCTGCCAATGTCCTTGAAGGGGTGTCCGGCGAGCCGGTTTACATGATGCCCGTGGGAAAGATCGGGAAGTAGGACGTTATAAACGAAAGAACGCTCTGGGAGGAGCATTGTGTTATGGGATCCATAACAATGGTGGTTTTATCGGTAATTTTGTTGGCCGCCGCGTATCGGTTTTACGGATCTTTTGTCGCCGAGAAAGTCTTTAGGTCTGACAATTCCCGTAAACTTCCGAGCGCGCTGCTTAAGGACGGCGTGGACTATGTGCCGACAAGAAAGGAGGTGCTTTTCGGGCATCATTTCGCTTCGATAGCGGGAACGGGTCCCATCGTCGGGCCGGCTATAGCGGTTATATGGGGCTGGGTTCCGGCGCTTGTGTGGATACTTCTCGGGTCTATATTCGCTGGTGCCGTTCACGACTACGGGGCTATGCTGATATCCGCCCGTGGGAAAGGCGCGTCTATAGGAGATCTTTCAGGAAGAATTATAAGCCCCCGCGTAAGGATGCTGTTCCTTTTTATCATACTCTTTACTTTGTGGATAGTGGTGGCGATATTCGGGATGGTTATGGCGGTCATCTTTGATATGTATCCCCAGTCGGTGATAGCGGTATGGGTGCAGATACCTCTGGCGATGGGAGCGGGATATCTGGCCTACAGGAAAGGATGGAACATGACCGTAATGTCCATTGCCGCGGTAGTTATCATGTATCTTTCTATTTTTGCCGGAGTGGCTATGCCGCTGAAAATGCCGGCTTTTTTAGGGCTGTCTCCTGCCGCCATTTGGGTGATCGTCCTTCTCCTATACGCGTACGCGGCCTCAGTTCTGCCTGTCTGGGCACTTTTACAGCCGAGAGATTACGTGAATTCCCATCAGCTGTTTCTGGGTCTCGGCATTCTTTTTGCCGGGATATTCGTTTCACGGCCCGAGATCGTGGCTCCTCCGCTGAGATTGTCGCCGCCGGGGGCGCCTCCCATATTTCCGTTCCTGTTCATTACGGTGGCCTGCGGAGCCATATCGGGGTTTCATGCGCTGGTTGGCTCAGGGACCTCTTCCAAACAGGTTAAATGTGAGAATGATATCAAGCTGGTCGGTTTTGGGGGAATGCTTACAGAGGGATTGCTGGGGGTTCTTGTAATAGTGGCGGTCTGTGCGGGGATCGGTATTTATGTGAAAAGCGCGGGGCAGGAAATACTTACGGGCGCCGAGGCTTGGAGATATCATTATGCCGGCTGGGATGCGGCCGGGGGGCTTGCCGCAACGATAACCGCGTTCGTTAACGGTTCCGCTAACATGATCGCCAAGCTGGGAATCCCGATGAATTATGGGCAGGCAATGATAGGGGTGCTCGTCGCGTCTTTTGCCGGGACCACGCTGGATACAGCAACGCGAATACAAAGATATGTGTTCGGCGAACTTGCCGTCGGAGCCGGCATAAAAATGCCGGCGGCAAGATATACGTCCACCGCGGTGGTGGTGGCTGCCGCTGCTCTTCTTGCCTTTTCAAGCGGCGGGGGAAAAGGCGCGTTACTTTTATGGCCGCTTTTCGGTATAAGCAACCAGCTGTTGGCGGGTTTGGTGCTTCTTGTGGCCACGGTCTATTTATTTAAAAACAATAGCGGGAAGATATGGGTGACGGCGGTCCCAATGGTTTTTATGATAGTTTCTTCGAGCTGGGCTATGGCGGTGAGCCTTCATCATTTTTTTGTTTCTTCCTCGCGAATGAGATTCGCTATAGGGGCATTTTTGCTTTTGTTCGAGATATGGATGATCATAGAGGCGGTCTTTTGCTTGAGACGGAAAGAAAGTGCCTGACAAAAGAAGGCGATGTAACGTATCTAGCGGCAAAGATGAGCAGAAAGGAGATGTCGCGCCCGGCACTTCGCGGGCTATAATGCTCTCTTTGATCGCATTATTGACGCCCGCTCAGTATCAAACCTTGCGTTTGCAAGGTTTGACAGGGTAGGCAGGATGCGGCTTCGCCGCAGGTTCTCGTCCTAAGACAGTGTGGCGCGCCCGGCAGGACTCGAACCTGCGACCAACTGGTTCGAAGCCAGTTGCTCTATCCATCTGAGCTACGGGCGCATATGGGATTAAGGGTAACAGTTAGAACTTCAAAAGTAAAGGAGAAAAAATGGATATGCACAGCCGATTGCCGGAAAAAAACATGAAGGAAGTATATACGATCCTGGTTTCGGGGATACGCGGATATATGGACCAAAACGGTTTTAAAAAGGTCGTTATGGGCCTTTCCGGAGGAGTAGATTCGGCAGTCACTTGTACTCTCGCCGCTGCCGCCGCGGGAAAAGATAATGTTCTTGGTATAGCTATGCCCTCGAGATATTCTTCCGGGGAAAGCGCCGCCCTGGCCGGGGAGCTTGCCGGCAACCTGGGAATAGAATTTCGTACGATCCCCATAAGCGGGATATATGACGCTTATTTGAACTTACTGGAAGATCATTTAGGGAAGGAAGAGGAGTCGGGCATCGGGATATATCATCAGAATATACAGGCCCGGATAAGGGGCAATGTGCTTATGGCTTTTTCCAACAGGTATGGCCATCTGGTGCTCGCCACGGGAAACCGCAGCGAGGCCATGATGGGCTATTGCACTCTTTACGGAGATACGGTGGGCGGGCTTGCGGTGATATCCGATATTTTTAAAAGTGATGTTTATCATTTAGCGGAATATATTAACCGTTCCGGTGAAGTTATTCCGGTGGAGACTATAGACAGGGCGCCTTCCGCTGAGCTGAAACCCGGACAGAAAGACACGGATTCTTTACCGCCTTACGACGTGCTGGATAAGATACTTTATCTTCTTCTTGACGAAAAAGTTTCTCCGGAAGATCTTAAAAAAAATGGTTTTGACGCTGTTACCGTCGATAAAGTGACCGCCGCGATAAAAGATTCGGAATACAAAAGGAGACAGTGCCCGGGAGGGATCTTGACCACAGAGGCGATGAGGGGAAAACGCGTGTAGCTCGCCTAATCCCGCGAAGATCAAAAAAGGGGCGTCCGAATGGGAGGATGATGCCTCTTTGCTCGGATTTTAGTTGAAAAAAGAGGCCGCAGAGTATATCATTTCCGGGAAGATAAAAGATGTCGGCGGGGAGGTTTCTTGGTCTTTTGGCGGATAGTCCGGGGAATGTTGCGCTTAACGGAGTTATGAGAAATAGATTTTATTCCGTCACCGCGGGAAAGAGCTAAGTGCTGACTAGACGATCTTAACACACCTAACAAGTTGTCGGATCGCCGCGGCCGAAGGGTAAGCCAGCCAAGAACTTGAGTTTTGGATGTTATCACGAAACGAAAAGTTCTGGCCGCTTTCTCCGGAAATGAAGCGCAATGGCTATTTTGCGAAACTATATGGTTTTAAAACAAAGGAGACATATGGCTAACGAGACGGTTTTTAAGCGTTACAAGGGTAATCCCGTAATAACCGCGAAAGCGGTACCCAGGGCTAACAGCATACACAATAGCGCTATAGTGCCTTTTGGTAAAGGATATGCCGGAGTGTTTCGCGTTGACGAGATAGATTTCAATTTCACTTTGCATGCGGGTTTCAGCGATGACGGGATACATTGGAAAATAGATCCCGATATCATTAAGATGGAATGCCCCGATGAGTATCTCGAGATAAAAGAAAGGACTTATGATCCGAGGCTGACGAAAATAGAAGATACATATTATCTCACATGGTGCCTTGATTCCCGGCAGGGGCCGCTTATCGGCATGGCTACGACCGAGGATTTTAAAACGTTCTCGCAGAAAGAGAACATTTCTATTCCTTCCAACAGGAATTGCGTTATTTTCCCGCGTAAGATAGACGGCAAATTCGCCATGTATTCAAGGCCGAGCGATATGGGGCATACGCCTTTTGGCGCTATGTTCTACTCAACGAGCCCTGATATGGTGTATTGGGGCCGGCATAGGTTCGTATTCGAACCCGTACGAAGCAGCTGGCAGTCCACAAAGGTGGGCCCGGGCCCCGCTCCCGTAGAAATAGACGAAGGGTGGCTACTGATATACCACGGAGTGTGGACAAGCTGTAACGGTTATCTTTATTACGCTGGAGGGGCCATACTGGATAAAAATGAACCCTGGAAGGTGTTGTACCGGACAAAAGATTACTTGCTCGCTCCCACCGAGCCATACGAGAGGATAGGGGATGTTCCGAACGTTGTTTTCCCGTCGTCCGCGGTGTTATTAGACGGCCGTACTCTAAGGATCTATTATGGATGTGCCGATACCTGCGTGTCTATGGCCGAAGCCGAGATAGACGAGTTAGTGGGATTTATAAAGTCACATAGCCTGTAGCCGTCTGATGTCATGGGGGGGGCGAATTGGAAGCTTGCAGGGATCAAAGGGGTTGTGATATAATACGCAGGCTGTGGTTATGGTAACATAATATGTAAGGTGCCCGCATAGCTCAGCTGGTAGAGCAGCTGACTCTTAATCAGTTGGTCCAAGGTTCGAATCCTTGTGCGGGTACCATAAAGTTTATGTAAAAGGACGGAAAATAAGGAGAAAGCCCTTTTTTCCGTAATGTACGGGGTGTTGTTGTTTCGCCTGTAGGAACAGATAGCCGGGCGGGTGTAGCTCAGTTGGTAGAGCATCACGTTGCCAACGTGATTGTCGTCGGTTCGAGCCCGATCACCCGCTCCAGCTTTAAATGAAAAAAACCGTAAAAACAGCCTGTATTAGCGGGTTTTCCCCTTCAAAACAAGTCACGCCGAGAAAAGGAGAATATGAACATACACGAAATACTCGATAAAGAGGCCATAAGCATAGATCTTACGGCGCAGGGAAAGGAAGAAGTGCTTACGGAATTGATAGGGCTTCTTGTCTCTTCGGGAAAAGTCAAAAAAGACGATCGGGCCGAGATACTTAAAAAGGTCAAGGAAAGAGAAGCCATGGGCTCTACGGGTATAGGCAAAGGGATAGCGATCCCTCATGCCAAGTGCGCCAAAATGAAGAAAATGGGCGCGGCTTTCGGCATGTCGAAACAGGGCCTTGATTTCAAGTCGCTTGACGGAGAGTTAACCCATATTTTTTTCCTTCTTGTTGACCCGGGAGAAACCCCCGGGCCCCATCTTAAGGCTTTGGCCAGGATCTCTCGTCTTCTGGACAAAAAATTCATAAGGGACAAACGGAAAGCCGCGACGAGCGCTAAAGATATCTTAAAGATAATCAAGGAAGAAGAACAAAAAAAAGGATAGTTTCTTCCCGCGATTTGTCCGGCGGCGCCATCAGGATGGCATCGGGAAAAATATGAATATTCAAAAGCTCAAGTGGCTGTATCCGGGTATGCTCATAAAGAGATGGATATCCCTTGCCGTTTTCGGGATTTTCATGATATCAATGGGTTTTGTGATAGTTATAGCCGAGAGGAACCCTCAAAACAAGGCTATGGCCGGTGTAGTTATAATGCTGGGCATAGCAAGCGTGATCTTCGCCGTTAAAAGGATACTGCGGTCGCTGATGGTTGCGGTAGCCCCATCGGGATCCATAGCGAGGAACCGCCTTGTCGAAAGGATATACGAAAAGAGCATACTTGAAAGAGGCCCTAAGGTAGTTGTTATAGGGGGAGGGACGGGGCTTTCCACGCTTCTCGGCGGTTTGAAGCATCGAACCAGCAATATAACGGCCATAGTCACGGTAGCCGATGACGGAGGGTCTTCCGGAAGGCTGAGAGAAGAGTTTGGGGTGCTGCCCCCCGGGGACATCAGGAACTGCCTTGTCGCCCTTGCCGATTCCGAAGATATTCTCGGGCCACTTTTTCAGTTCAGGTTTACGCAAGGCAAAGGCCTTGACGGCCACAATTTCGGGAACCTCTTCATAACTGCGCTGGCTATGGTCACCGGGGATTTTGCCAGGGCGATAAAGGAATCCAGCAAGGTTCTGGCGATAAGAGGCCAGGTTTATCCGGCTACGATCGAAACGGTCAAGCTTGTGGCCAGGAGAGAGAACGGCATTGAAGTGGAAGGAGAAAGCCGGATACGGGATGAAAAGGGCAGCCCGATAGAACGGCTTTTCCTCAGGCCCGGAGAATGTAAGGCGACCGATGAATCCGTTGAGGCGATAAAAGAAGCCGATGTCATTGTGTTGGGCCCGGGAAGTTTATATACCAGCGTGCTGCCGAATCTTCTCATAGGGGGAATACAGGAAGCTATAGTAAAGGCGAAAGCGGTTAAAGTATATATTTGCAATGTTATGACGGAAGCCGGCGAGACGGATGATTATTCGGTAAGCGATCATGTCAAAGCGATAATAAAACATACGCGCCCTGGCATAATGCATTGCTGCGTAGCTAATGTTTCGAATATCCCCGATGCACTTTATGAGAAATACCGGGTCAAAGGGCAGTATCCGGTAAAGCTTGACCAGATGGATGAAAAGTGGCTGAAAGATGAGAAGATAGAGCTTGTCAAAGCGCCGATCGCGGGATCCAAAGAATTCGTCAGGCACGATCCGGGAAAATTGACGGATGTTATAATGGATGTGATAGAGAAATGAAACATCTAAGGGAGAAAAAAAAACCGGGGAAAGCTGTCTTTGCCATGGCTTTTCACGCTTGCCAGCCGGCTTTCAACTTTGAAAGCGAATTTGAAAAGGCATACACGCAGGCATATGAGCCGTTTGTGGATGTTTTGAGGAGGTTTCCCGGCGTAAAGGGAACCTTTCATTTTTCCGGCAACCTGCTGGAATGGTTGGAAAAAAAGCGGCCTGGCTACATCTCGAAACTTAGAACTATGCTGGAGAATGGCCAGATAGAGGTAATGGGAGGAGGTTTTTTTGAGCCCGTAATGTCGGCCATCCCTCTTAAAGACGCGGTGGAACAGATAGAAATGATGGCCACGGCCGTGAAAAGGATATTCGGCGTAACGCCGCTCGGGGCATGGACTACGGAAAGGGTCTGGCACAGGAAGTTGGCGGATCTCTACCAGGACGCGGGCATAGAGTACACCATTCTGGACGATAACCATCTTCGCTGCTGTTTAGATGGTGAGAGGGGTTTGTTCGGACCGTGCCTGACTTACGGGGATTCCGGATCGGTTACGGTTTTTCCCGCGTCCACGAAGTTGAGGTACCTGATACCGTTCCGGCCGGTACAGAGAACGATAGACCTCATGAAAGATCCGCAGGTGCTTAAAAGAGGGGAAGTCCCGTGTTTTTTTTTCGCTGATGATCTGGAGAAATTCGGGGCGTGGCCTTATACCAACGGCCATGTGTACAGAAAAAAATGGCTTGAGAACTTTCTCCGCGCGCTTACAGACGAAAAAGAGTGGCTGGAAACGGCTACTTATTCTGAGATAGGGGGACTGCGCGCTAAACATGATGTAGGGGTCCTTCAGCCGTCAAGTTACCGGGAAATGGACGAATGGAGCGGAGGGGATTTCGGGAATTTTCTGACAAAATATCCCGAGTCGGGGCGTATGCACGAGCGCATGCTTGAAGTAAGCGATAAGGTATCGGTGGGAACTGTCTCTGGAAACGGGTCAGATGAAGGACATCGCGGGGTAAAAATGGAATTGTTCAAGGCGCAGACGAGCTGCCCATACTGGCACGGAACTTTTGGCGGAGTGTATCTGCCCCATTTGCGCTCAGGAGTATATGCCCACATAATACGTGCCGAGAAAATGCTGGAGAATTCCCGCTCTGCTAAAAGGAAAACGGTATCCTGTGTTGAGAGGTCCGGGGAGGGCTGTAATGGGGAATTTATTCTGGCCAATGAGCATATGAAGGTATATACCAGCCAGGCACGCGGAGCGGCGATAGAGGAGATAGACCTTAAGGAACGAGAGGTAAACCTTATAAACTGTTTCTCAAGGCGACGGGAGGAATATCACCTGAAACTTGAGAAGGGTTACGGCGCGGTCGTAAGAAAGGCAAGAAAAGCCGCCCTGCGGGGGGAAGAGGATGATGTGAACATACATGAGGTGCTTGGCGTGGCTGGCAGGGGGCTGGGAAAGCTTTTGTCCTATGACGGGCACAGGAGATGCGGGTTTGTGACCAGGCTGGCCGGAGGGCATGTTAAATGGGACAAATTTGTGAATTCACCCGAAACTGGCAAAGGGTTTTTTGACGGGGAATATTCTTTACGTACTTCTGCCCGCAACGATCTTATAACACAGACTTTTTCGAAGAGGGGGATTTTAGACGGAAGACTTGATATCGAGGTGGTAAAAGAAATAACGCTGGGCAGAGAGCAGGCGCTCACGGTATCTCAGAGAGTGAAGTCCTTTTCACGGGAACCTGCAGAGGTCACCTGCGCAGTGGAATTTAATTTTTTGGTGTGGGATATTGACGCTATGAAAAAGCCGAGAACGTTCGTTTCAGACCGGGTACGCCTGGAAGACAGATATACCGGAATGGAAGTGAACTTATTCACGGACAGGCCGGTGAGGTTAACGCAATATCCGGTTTATACGATAAATGAAACAGAGCGCGGATTGTGCAGGACGTTTCAGGGTGTGTGTGTGGCCGCCGGGGATCATTTCGGTTTGAACGGCCGCGAAGAAGGGAAAATAGGGATAACGGTCCATATAAGGTGAAGACATGGCGCTGCTGGAAAAAGAGATAGTAATAAAGAATAAAACAGGTTTGCATGCCAGGCCGGCGGCGTTGTTCGTGCAGAAAGCCAATAAATTTGAAAGCGATATAAAGATATTCAAGGACAGCCAGGAAGTGAACGGCAAGTCCATAATGGGAATACTCATGCTTGCTGCGGAAAAAGGTTCTCGGATAAAGATCGTCGTGAACGGGGCTGACGCGGAAACCGCGATGGCGGAACTTTCCGGCATGCTTACCGGGAATATGGACAACGAAGGGATGTGAGGGGCTACAGGTTTTCAGGAGAAAAGAAATGCCGGGATCGGAGAAAAAAAACTTAAAGAAAAAGAAAAAGCTCAAAGGGATACCCGCGTCCCCGGGTATAGTCATCGGGACCGCGTATGTTTTTGGGACCGAAACCGTAACTCCCCAGGAGAGGTCTATAACAGACCGCGAGATATCCGGAGAAATAGAGAAGTTCGCTGCCGCTCTTGAAAAAACAAAAAAGGAACTGCTCGCCATCGAGAAAAAGATATCGCGGGAGATGGGAGTGGATCACGGCAGGATATTCAACGCGCATCTCATGGTGCTTGAAGATAAGGTCTTGCTCAACGAGGTGATGATCCAGCTCAGAAAGAGAAAAAGGAATATATCTTTTGTTTTCGCCGAGGTGCTTAACAGGTACATATCGGCTCTTTCCGGTGCCAAGGACGAATATCTGCGCGACCGCAGCAGCGATATCGCCGATGTAGGGAAGAGAGTGCTTAAGAACCTTGTCGGGTCGAAGGAAAAAAGCATGGAGATGCTCGGCGAAAAATCTATTATCATAGCTTATGACCTTTCTCCATCAGATACGGCTATGATGCATAAAGGCAGGGTCCTCGGATTTGCCACGGATATAGGCGGCCGGACATCTCATACGGCCATTATGGCAAAATCGCTTGAGATCCCGGCCGTTGTAGGGCTTGAAAGCGTCACCGACAAGGTGATGAACGGGGATGAGGTCATTCTTGACGGGATACACGGAGTGGTCATAGTGAACCCTTCGCGAAAGGAAAGAGAGAAATACGCGAAGGAAAAAGCGAAATACGAAAGTATCGAAAGGAACCTCGGGGAATTGAGGTTGTTGCCCGGTGAGACCCTGGACGGCAAAAGAGTAATAGTGGCTGGAAATATTGAGCTTCCGGAAGACGTGGCAAGCGTTCTTTCTCACGGAGCGGAAAGCATAGGCCTTTACAGGACGGAATATTTTTATATGAACAGGACCGACCTTCCCAGCGAAGAGGAACAATTCAACGCGTACAAGTCGGTGGTTAAAAGGATGAGCCCGAATCCGGTGGTTATACGAACGCTTGATCTTGGCGGCGACAAATTCCTTTCACAGCTTGATGTCCCCAGAGAAATGAACCCTTTCATGGGGTGGCGGGCCATCAGGTTTTGTCTGGCAAGGCCGGATATTTTCAGAGCGCATTTGCGGGCCATGCTGAGAGCTTCTGTTTACGGGAACATAAAGATCATGTATCCGATGATATCGGGTATTACGGAATTCCGGGAGGCTAACGCTTTCATGCAGCAGGTCAAAAACGAGCTACAAAAGGAAAAAGTGCCTTTTGCCTCCGACATACCGGTCGGAGCGATGATAGAAGTACCTTCAGCGGCCATAACGAGCGATATCCTGGCAAAAGAGGCCGATTTTTTCAGTATAGGCACCAACGACCTGATACAATATTCCCTGGCCGTAGACAGGGTGAACGAAAAGATAGCGTACCTGTACGAACCTGCCCACCCGGCGGTGCTTAACCTTATCAAGATGGTCATAAATAACGGGCATAAAGAGGGGATACCGGTGTCTTTATGCGGCGAGATGGCGGGAGACATATCCCTTACAATGGTCCTTTTGGGCTTAGGTCTGGATGAATTCAGCACTTCCCCCATCGCGGTACCGGAGATAAAAAGGGTCGTAAGGGGGCTCAGGTTCGACCAGGCGAAGGAAGTGGCCGAGAAAGCACTGACATTCAATACGGGCGAAGAAGTGTGTGAATATGCCAGAAAAAAATTGATGGAATTTATTCCGGACCTCGCGATAGAGGTCCTGTAAACGGGAAACAAAACAGAAAGGATCGATATGAAAGCTCTTATATTAGCGGCGGGGTACGGAACGAGACTTTATCCATTGACGATCGACCGGCCTAAACCCCTGGTTAAGGTCGGAGGCAAGACCATTCTCGAGAGGCTCTTGCGAAAAGTTGAAGCGATCGATATTTGCGATGAGGTGTACATTGTCACCAATGACAAATTTTACGGCATGGTAGAACAATGGATAAAAGGCAAGCATTTCACGGTTGGAATAAGCGTAATAAATGACCTTACTAAGACCAATGAGGACAGGCTCGGGGCCATAGGCGACATAGACCTTGTCCTGGAAAAGAAAAAACCGGATGACGACGTCCTGATAATGGCAGGCGATAACCTTTTTGAGTTCAGCATATTCGATTTCCTGGACACGGTAAAAAAAGAGGAAAAGTTCGGAGTGGCACTTTATGACGTAAAAGACATGAAGCTGGCCAGCCGATACGGCATAGTCGCGCTGGACGACGAAAGTTTCATAAAAGGTTTCCAGGAAAAACCCGCTGTACCCGAGAGCACTCTCGCGTCTACCGGAATATACTATTTTCCGCGCGCCAAACTTTCTTTGCTGAGCGAGTACATGGCAAGCGCTACGGTTAAGGACGCCCCCGGAAATTTTGTTAAATGGCTTTCGGAGAAAGAAAAAGTTTACGGATATGTGTTCAAAGAGGGATGGTACGATATCGGAGATAAGAATTCTCTGGAGAAAGCAGATATCGAATACAGGGAAAAAGAACTGGACGAAGCTTAATCCCTGGAAAAACGCAATACGACAAGAAAAGGAGAAGATAAGATGAAAGATAAACACCTGTTTACTTCGGAAAGCGTAACCGAGGGGCATCCTGATAAAGTGTGTGACCAGATATCGGATGCGATACTTGACGAGATATACAAAGAGGATCCTTCCGGGCGCGTGGCATGCGAAACCTTAGTAACAACGGGACTTGCTATGGTTGCGGGAGAGATCACGACTTCCTGTTATGTGGATATACCTAAGGTCGTGAGGAACACTATAAAGGAAATAGGGTATACCAGCGCGGAATACGGGTTTGATTTTCTCACCTGCGGGGTAGTTACTTCGATACAGGGGCAGTCCCCGGATATCGCTATGGGTGTTGACCCGGGCGGAGCGGGAGACCAGGGAATGATGTTCGGGTACGCGTGTGACGAGACACGGGAGCTTATGCCGCTGCCGATAGTACTGGCCCATAAACTCAGCCGGAGGCTCGCGAAGATCAGAAAGGAAGAAAGGGTGGATTATCTCAGGCCCGATGGTAAAAGCCAGGTTACCGTGGAATACGACGGTGGAAAACCGGTGCGAGTTGAAGCGATAGTGGTAAGCGCCCATCATAGTTCCGGGGTGAAGATGAAGGACCTTTACGCGGATATCACGGAGCTGGTGATAAAAGAGGTAATACCCGCGGGCCTTATGGATAAGAAAACGCGCATTTTTGTGAATCCTACCGGAAGGTTTGAAGTCGGCGGCCCGCACGGCGACACGGGGGTTACGGGCAGAAAGATCATAGTTGACACCTACGGCGGGGGGGGAAGCCATGGGGGAGGATGTTTTAGCGGCAAGGATCCGACAAAGGTCGACAGGTCGGCTTCGTACATGGCCAGATATGTGGCGAAGAACATAGTGGCCGCGTCGTTGGCTTCGAAATGCGAAGTACAGTTCGCGTACGCCATAGGAGTGAGCGAACCGGTAAGCGTTATGGTTGACACGTTCGGCAGCGGAAAAGTGCCCGAATCGGTGCTTTGTGAACTTGTAAGGAAAAATTTCGATCTTACGCCGGCGGGGATAATCGAAAAGCTTAAACTGCGCCGGCCGATCTACAGGAGGACGGCGGCTTACGGCCATTTTGGAAGGGACGAAGAAGGGTTTACATGGGAAGAAGTGGATATGGCCGCGGTTCTTCAAAAGGCCGCCGGGTAAGGAAGACGGCAAGGTCATTACGCGCGTGGCATGTAGGGGCCTTCGGGCGGTGAGGTTTTGTATTAATAATTTCGGGGAGATAAAACTGATGGAAAAAGGACAGGATTACAGAATTAAGGACATATCTCTTGCTGATTTTGGAAGAAAAGAGATAGAGATAGCGGAAAAGGAAATGCCCGGCCTTATGGCCGTGAGGGAAAAATATTCAGGGGAAAGGCCTTTTTGCGGAGTCAGGATAATGGGGTCGCTGCACATGACAATACAAACCGCAGTGCTCATAGAGACCCTTGTCGCTCTCGGGGCGGATGTCAGGTGGGCCAGCTGCAATATTTTTTCAACACAAGACCACGCGGCCGCGGCCATGGTAAAAGCGGGCGTGCCCGTATTCGCATGGAAAGGCGAGACCCTCAAAGAGTATTGGTGGTGTACCGAAAAAGCCCTTACGTTTCCCGGGGGAAAGGGGCCGAATCTTGTTGTAGATGATGGAGGAGACGCCACAATGATGCTGCATATGGGCCTTGCGGCAGAGGAAGACCCGTCGGTGCTTGATAAAAAAACCCACGGGGAAGATGAAGAAGAACTTTTCAAAGCCCTGAGAAGTTCGATAAAGGACGGCTCCGGAAAATGGAAAACACTGGCGGGTGAATGGAGAGGCGTTTCGGAAGAAACCACTACCGGAGTGAACCGCCTTTACCGCATGATGAAAAATAATGAGCTCAAGGTTCCCGCGATCAACGTGAACGATTCGGTAACTAAGTCTAAATTCGATAATCTTTACGGTTGCCGCGAATCTCTGGCTGACGGCCTTAAAAGGGCTATGGATGTGATGATAGCCGGCAAGGTGGCCGTAGTTTGCGGTTTCGGTGACGTCGGCAAAGGTTCCGCGCAGTCGCTCAGGGGTTTCGGCGCCAGGGTCATAGTCACGGAAATAGACCCGATATGCGCCTTACAGGCCGCAATGGAAGGTTACGAAGTCGTTACGGTGGAAGATACTCTGGGTATGGCCGACATATATGTGACCGCTACCGGCAACAAACACGTTATAACCATAGACCACATCGAAAAAATGAAAGACCAGGCCATAATCTGCAATATAGGACACTTTGACAATGAAATACAGGTCTCTGAACTCGAAAATTACAAAGGGATAAAAAAAACCGAGATAAAGCCGCAAGTGGACAAATATACTTTTCCCGACGGCAAAGCCGTTTTTCTGCTGGCTGAGGGGCGCCTTGTAAATCTTGGATGCGCTACCGGTCATCCCTCTTTTGTCATGTCAAATTCTTTTACAAATCAAGTGCTCGCGCAGCTGGACCTCTGGAGAAACCGCGATACTTATGGACCGAAAGTCTATACTCTTTCCAAGAAATTGGATGAAGAGGTAGCGTATTTTCATCTTAATAAGATAGGAGTGAACCTTACCAGGATGACATCCGAACAGGCCGGGTACATCGGATCTCCGATAGAGGGGCCCTATAAACCCGACCATTACAGGTATTAACGGCACGGCCCCTCGGGAGGGAATTCAGGAGGATATAGATGAAAATCAGGATGAAAAGGATAGGGGTATTGACATCCGGCGGTGACGCGCCGGGCATGAACGCCGCGATACGCAGCGTGGTAAGAACGGCGGTGTATGAAGGACTAGAAGTCCGTGGGATTATGCGCGGTTACGAAGGCCTGATAGCCGGAGAAATAATAGAGATGAATTCCAGAAGCGTGAGCAATATACTTTCCCGGGGAGGGACCGTACTTAAGACCGCCCGGTCAAGCGAATTTATGGAAGAAAGCGGCCAGAAAAAAGCGGCGACGGTGGTACGGAACAACGGAATAGACGGAGTTGTCATTATCGGTGGAAACGGCTCGTTCCAAGGTGCTATGGCGCTTGAGAAAGTAGGAGGGATAAGAACAATAGGAGTTCCCGGTACCATAGACAATGACCTGGGAAGCACGGATTATACCGTAGGCTGCAATACCTCCGTAGATACGGTCCTGGACGCTATAGATAAGATCCGGGATACCGTTACCAGCATGGAACGTATCTATGTCGTGGAAGTCATGGGAAGAGAAGAGCCCTACATCGCGATAATGGCCGCTTTGGCCGGCGGAGCCGAAGAGGTTCTTTATCCCGGCAGTGACATAGAGCTGGAGGCGGTTGCCAGAGGGATAAAAGAAGCGGAGATAAAAGGGAAAAGAAGCTGGATAATAATAGTTTCCGAGGGATACAGTGACGCGGTCACGGTTTCGGACAAGATATCCGCGATGACAGGATATGAAGTAAGGCCCGTGACGCTGGGGCATGTACAGCGCGGAGGTTCTCCAAACGCGCCGGACAGGATATTGGCTTCTGTGATGGGGGCACATGCGGTCAGAGCGCTTATATCAGGTGAGACCGGGAAAATGGTGGCGATAAAGGGGCATGATCTGAATCTTGTCAGTTACGCTAAAGCCTGTTTCGAAAGAGAAAAAGATCAAAAATTGAACCGGGAACTTTACGGCATGACGAAGCTTCTCGCGTCATAAACGAGCGCGGGCGGGGAAAAGCCGATAAATGAGGATAATAACACGATATACATTGAAAGAGCTAGGGGGGCCTTTTTTAGGGGCCCTTTTTGTTCTCACCACGATACTGGCCGCCGGCAACATAATACAGACCGCCGATATGGTAATGAACAAAGGAGTGGACGTACTGCAAGTGGCCAGAGTGTTTTTGTATTTTCTGCCGTATGTTCTTATCTTCACCATACCGATATCGGTACTTGCCGCGGTGCTTCTCGGTTTCGGGAGGCTCTCTGGTGATAACGAGCTCACCGCGATACGCTCAAGCGGAATAAGCCTGAGGAAGGTCATATTGCCGGTGATGATATGCGGTTTTCTGATAAGCCTTGCGAATGTGCCGCTCAACGACAGAATACTTCCAGAATCGGAATTCGCCGCCCGTAAACTTTTGAGAAGGATAGGCATGAAAAACCCGGCCGCGCTCATAGAGCCCGGAATTTTCGTAAAGGGGTTCCAGGATTATGTAGTTTTTGTACACAACAAAAAAGGTGACATACTTGAGGATGTCAGGATATATCAGCCGAGAGAAGGCCAGGCCACAAGGACAATTACCGCAAGAACAGGCCTGATCACTCCGCTGCCCGGGGAGAAGGGGGTAAAACTCGAATTATTCGACGGTACGGCGGATGAGATATCTCCTGAAAGTCCCGATGAATTTTACAAGATATCGTTCCAGAATTATCAGATGGTCCTTAATCTTGAAAAAGTGGAGGATGTGGACAATATACAGAAAAAAGCGAGAGAAAAAAGCATTAAAGAACTTCAGCGGGACATAGACGAGATGGGCTCATCGGTGAATGTAGTGCCTTTGCGCGTAGAGCTTCACAAAAAAATAGCCTTGTCTTTCTCCAATCTCGTGTTCGTGCTAGTGGGGGTGCCGCTCGCTATCACTACGCACCGGCGGGAAAAATTCGTAGGTTTCGGCATGGCCATAGTTCTGTTCCTGGTTTACTGGGGGATAATGCTGGGGGGGGTAG
>CAYMBK010000197.1:0-3634 GCA_964388645.1 uncultured Planctomycetia bacterium
TCATCGCGCAGCCCGAAATATCTCCGGCCCCTCTCTCCCGACCCTCCGCCCCATGAAACATATCCGCCGCCCAGACGTATCTGCCCAAAAAACGCGGCATCGCGCTCTAATAGTGTTTTTGTCAGATCTTCTTCCAAAAAGACTTCTTTTCCTTCGGTTCCCGCTACGGCATCCAGTATTATCATAGCCCCGGAAGACGCGAGAGAATACAGTTCCGTTCTTTTTTCGATATTATCCGAAAGAATTATCTGCTGTCTGGCCGTTGTCCCGGAAATAGCAGCCAAAAGACCCAAAAAAACCATGGCCCAGAGAACCAGGATGAGAACACTGCCGCTGGACTGTTTTTTTCCCATCCCGGAATGCGCGATTTTAAATCGACTTCCGCTTTCCATTTTACCATTTTCAAAATTCATTAGAAGACCCGACCTTTAACCGGAGGATCAGCACCGGCAGGAACATACACAATTTCCCGGACTTACATAACGGATATCGGTATATCCAGTATTCTGCCGTAAATTACCCCGCTCTGATCTCTGCCCATTATCTGTATTTTAACGGCACGCGGTATTGTTTCGGCCTTCCCCTCGAATTCTTTTCCAACCGCCCTTCCAAAGGCTGCTTTCTGATAACCAAATGTGACCGGCCCGACACCGCTTAACACCCTTACGCCGGAGTGAGGAACCGCGGATCCATATCTGTATGATCTTCGAACTACGCTGTCGGAAACAGGCTCATATTCATATTCCACCCTCAGAACAGGTAACTCTGCGGGATCCACGGTATCGATAGGCAAAACGAGATATCTGGTGTTGTGGATATGAAATGTCATCCTCCCCGGATCTCCCTTGAACCCGAACTCGGGCAACGGCCTCAGGTTTCTCAGGTCATCGGCTATCCTTTCGGTAAAGACCATGATATCATTTCCCGGTTTGTCGGCCTTGACCCTGTTATGCACCGACAATCCGAGAGAAAAAGCGCCATACACCGCCATACCCACAAGGGCCATAATAGAGCTCACCAGTATAAGTTCTATCAGCGTAGTCCCCTTCGGGGACCTTTTCATTCTCGCGGTGTAATTTCTCACAGCATCCTTATCATTCTTTCTCTTTTCAGCGAAACAGTTTTCCGACCTTCACTCCATAAAGCCTCGGACTCAAGCTTGTAAAGCTTTTGGTATCCTCTGACTTTCACAGCCTTTGCCGTTATATTGAAATCCCGCGAACCGTTGGTCTCGGTTTTTTCATAACTATATTCTCCTCCAACGGCTATCTTTCCCGGATCTTCGGCGAACTCGTCCACGGCTTTTTCCATAAAAACTATAGCCTCCATCCTGTTTCCCACATGTCTCAAGGCCGCGGCTGAGGATAGAAATATCGAAAATATCCCTGAAAAACCTAAAGTGAAAACAACAACAGCGACCAATATCTCAAGAAGGGTAAAACCCTTACTGCCAGTTGGATATATTGTTCTCATTATCTATTCCGTCCCTCCCGAGAGAATACAGGTCATAATCCACGCCCTTAAGCGGCGGATATCTGTACATATATTCACGGCCCCACGGGTCCTTAAGACTTCTGTTCTCTACATATGGTCCGTTCCAGTTTGACGGCACCGGAGGTGATGAGGGCTTAACCGAAAGAGCTTTCAGGCCCTGCGCGGACGATGGAAAAGTACCGTTATCAAGTTCATAAAGTTTTAACGCGGTGGGTATATTTACCATAATGTCGGCTCTGGCTATGGACTCCTTCGCGGATTCAGAACGCCCGGTCAGCCGCGGAACGATCATTGCCGCGAGAGCGCTTATTATGACTACCACCAGCAATATCTCTATGAGAGTAAACCCCCCGGTTTTCCTCAATTTTAATAACATGCCTCACCTCTTTTTGTTAAGTTCACATCTGAATGAAATTCATTTGGAATACCGGTAAAAGCACGGCGCTTACGATGAAACCCACTACAAGTCCGACTATAAGCACCATGGCGGGTTCTATAAGCCCTAAAGCCACATCGATGGCGTCCGCGCAGTCCGTTTCGAACGCTTCCGCTATGTCTCCCATACTTCCCGACAGGTCCCCGGACTCTTCCCCGACATTTATAAGATTCACGGCGAAAACCGGAAAAACCCCCGTTTCAGAAAACGTCTCGGTGAGAGATCTTCCTCTCTCAAGAGATCTGATGCTACCTTCTAGCCCGTTTTTCAGACAACGTTCTCCTACCATAGACAACGCTATATTCGTCGCTTTTATGGCGGGAATGCCGCTTCCCAAACATATCTCCATGGCCCTGGTGAACCTGGAAAGCTCCGACTTGAGTATAAGATCGCCGAAAACCGGAAACTTCATCTTGAATTTGGAAATATGGATCCTGAAAGCCTCGTTAGCCAGCGCCTTGCGGAACATCAGGATAAAAAGTACTGCGCCAAGAGCGATCCAGCCCCAATTTTCTTTAACAAAACCGCTTATGAATATGATCATCCTCGTGGGCACGGGCAGCTCGGCGTTCAAGCTAAGCAGTACAGGAATTATCCTGGGCATGACATTGGTAAAAACGAAAAATACGGTAAGTAAGCCCACTACGGCAATGAACATCGGGTACGCCATAGCCGCTCGCATCTTGGCCATAAGCCTCGCCTGTTTCTGGTAATACACGGCAAGCCTTTCCAGTGACTTGTCGATCGTCCCAGATTCTTCTCCGGAGGCTACCATGGACCTGTAGAAATCCGAGAAAACCCTGGGGTAGGCCGCCATACCTGAAGACAGTGTTTCTCCGTTCTTTATCCTTTTGGATATATCCCCTACTACCTTCCCCAGATACGCGCCGCCCATCTGGGAAGCAAGTATATCCAGCCCTCTGATAAGTGGTATACCGGAACGGACAAGCACCGCAAGCTGCCTGGTAAAAGATACCAGATCTTTTTTACGGAATATCCGCCCGCTTACCGAACCGTTCCCGGACGATGATCTTCCGCTTTCTTCCCGCTGAAACTCTTTCAACGAAGTGGCTACATATCCTTTCCGTGAGAGAACCGCCACGGCTTCTTCCTCTGTGGAAGCGGCTATCACGCCCTCCACGACCTCTTCCGGACCGGACTTAGCTCTGTAAAGGAACTTTTTCATACCTGTCAGTACCTTTTTATCTCACTGATCGTTATACGGTCACTCTCTTTTTTAACGAACTCATCTATCACCTTGCGGTCTTCGCCTGACATGTCCAGGTAGCATGCCGCGATATTGAACGCCCTTGGAAGGTCTTTCTCTACGCGGACTATTTTCGCTAGGCACCTTATTATTCTGGGCACCCCGGGTATCTCCATTATAAGCTCTACTATAGAGCCCTCGGGGATCAAATACTGGGACTCGAAGACCGCTCCCCCGGCGCTTACATTTGAAGTTGTGGAAGTTACTTCCCTGTAAGCTTCTTTCATAAAATCCGCCCGCGGAATCGGGCTCGTAAAGATCTCTCCGGTGAAAATACCCTCGCTTCTGGATCTGCCGGCGGGGCTTTCCCCGATAAAGACTATATCGCCCTCACCTTTCTCGACAAGCCGGTATTTCATTCCTATCCTGACCGGAACCCTCATATATACCCTTTGTTCTGAAAAACCCGAGAAATTCTCCTCGGGCATACCTTGCCG
>CAYMBK010000198.1:0-4155 GCA_964388645.1 uncultured Planctomycetia bacterium
GGTATTCTCAAAATATCCGAAAGAAAGCTGTATCTCCTTTACGATATCATCAAGTATCTGTAACGCGGCCTGGTTTACCACTTCTTTATCAAATTCCCCTATGCCCATTTTGTATTCCTGCGCTTTTTCCAGATCAACCGAAAGGTTACGGGCTATAATAACGTCGATATCCCTGCCCCCCAGCTGTATCTGCCTCATGAAACAGGGCGCGTTGTCTATTGATATGAGAAAATCCGTATGTGTATGGCCTATATCAAGAAGAGCGACGGCTTTCTCTGAAAAGGTGTGACCGGAAGATGTAAAAGCGTTAAGCACCGCGAAGGCGTTTATATCCATGACGTTGACCGCTATTCCGAGAGCGTCCAGTTCCGCGACCATCGCCTCGATAGGTTTGCGTTTTGCCGCCGCGAGAAGAACCCTCATGTTGCCTTCCGCCTGCGCGTCGCCCAGGATAACACAGTCAAGGACCACTTCGCTTGTATTGAAGGGTATATATTTCTCGGCCTCGAAGACAAGAGCGCCGTCAAGCTGCTCTTTGGTCATTTTGGGAAGGGTTATGAACCGGACAATGACATCCGGTCCTGAAATGGAAAGGTTCACCCCTGACGGAGCAAGGTCTATCTCACCCAGGGCCTCACTGATACGGCTTCGAATATCGTGTTTTTCAGCAAGAAGGGACAGGTTCTTTATGTTGTAGGCCGTGAGAGTCCTCTCCCCGGAAGCGCCGCTCATGGCCACTATCTTCAACGAATGGCTGCCGATATCTATGCCTACGGCCGCTTCTTCTCTCTTCTCGACTGTTTTTCGGAACATTTAGCGGGTGCACTCCCCCTCTTATACTATATAAAGTGTATATGAATATGGTTTATAATTACACAAAGAGTATCACATGGATGGGGCAAAGTCAAGGTGAGGGCACTAAAAGTAGTTTGACGTATTCTGGACATTTTTGACATAATTCACTAGTTTCTCCCAGGTAGCGAGTATGGTAAAGACCGGCATGTATGAGACCCTCGCTTTGCGCGGGCAGGCGGGGCACCGTGAAGCGAACAAACATGGTCCCGCCCCGCGATATCCAGGCGAGGGCGGGTTGCGAGCGGAAGGTTGAGGACGATTTCCTCGCTGGAAATCGTACGTCCCCGCATGCCCGCGCAAAGCGAGGGGCGTGGACGTACCGGTCTTTATCAACTACTCTTATGGGAAGTTATTCGTCAGAATTTTTCAGGCTCTCTCGCATGTCCCAGACATAAGACCAGCCCACTACCTCGGGTTCGACGCCGGTGAGCGCATATACATCTCGGGAAAGCTCGATGAAAGCCGTTTTTTCGGTTGGTTGTGGTTCCCCCACTATGACAAGATACGAGACCCCTTCATCCTTCATGGTTTTGAGGATCTCTTTAGCGGTTTTTCCGAACCGTACCGTCTTGAAACGGTCTTTCCGGTTGTAGAAAAGAAATATGGGGCATATGGGCATATCCCAGTAAGTGAACTCCGTTATCATAAAAGCGTCATCATCATCTGTTCTGTTAAGATAGGCGGCTATATCGCGCGACGCTCCGGCCCCGGGCCAGCCATGGGGGTAGGTGAAAGAATGATAATCCTCATACGAAAAAAAAGCCCCCGGCAGAAGCGAGGATATCAGCAACACATAGAAAGCGCCCCTCAATACCACGCGCCCGGCGGTTTTCTCGAAGAGCCAGAGCATGCCCGCCCCGATAAGCAGGGCCGCCCCGGGAAAAGCCGGTATGTTCAGCCAGGGCGGCTTGAGTATGAACAAAAAAGATGGGCACATACACCGAAAGGAAAAGCACCGGGCCCGCGGCCCATTGCGCCTTTCGCCGCACTGCCCCGCGGAGCGCGTAATAAGAACCGGCGATAAGAAAAAGAATGTTGATCCAGCCCGTGTCGCTGACAAGCTTTTTCAGGTAATATGTCCATGAACCCGACCATATGAGGCTGTAGTCGGTTTCGGTGAAAAAGTAGCCTATCCCGTACTTTGTCATCTCGGAAAAAAAGATATACCACCACGCCGACGATGCCGCCACTACGGCAAAGAGAAAGAACACTTTAAGCAGCGGTTTTTTTTCATTAAGAACGAATATAAGTATGACCGCCGCCAGCATGAAGAACGCGCCGTTCTCTTTGGACAGAAGAGAAAGACCGATAAGAAGAAAAGACCAGAAAAGCCGCTTTTTAAGAAGAAGAAGTATCGCGAACGTGCCGCAGAGAACAGCGAGGCTGTCCCGTTTTATCCAGGTGCTGTAGGCGATCGCGCCGGGCATGAAAACAAGAGATAACCCGGTGAACAAGGAATATTTCCATCCCCCTATCGTTTCGGCCAGATAATATACCGCGACAAAAGCCCCCGCCGAGAAGAAGAGAGAAAGCCACTGGAGCCTTACATCGAAACCGTCCTTCAGCGGCAATAAGAACTCGGCGCAAAAAACATATACCGGCGGGTGGAAATAATATAGCCAGTAAAAAGGGTCCCGCACCTGTCCAAAAGCATGAGCTCTTATAGAGAAAATGTTCCACGCCTCATCCCACATCAAAAGATGCCCCAGCGTCCCCATCCTGAGAGCAACAAAGAAAGCGAGAAGAACAAAAAGACCCGCGTAAGATCTATTACGTTCATCCGTTTTTTTTGTCAGATGCGGCATATTTTTCAATCGGGGTCCCTTGCCTTTCGGATAAATTCAATAGCGGGCTGATATGACGGATCTGCCATTACCGCTTCACGCGCCCAGACCATGCCTTCTTCAGTCTCCCCGGAAAGATAAAAAACCCTGCCGACAGAATAATATGCCTCGGCCCTCTCGGGATATAACCGGGAAGCTTTTATATATTGCCGGGTGCTTTCCGGCATGTTGCCTATAGCGGCGTAAACATCTCCCGCGGCCATTATTATCTCATGGTTATATGGATAGAGCTTCAGCGCTTTTTCAATATTGTATAGCGCATCAGGCGCCTCTCTCTGGGCAAGATGATATCTGCTTAAAAAAAGAAGCGCCTCGCGGTTGGAGTTATCAGCTTCAAGCGCTTTACGTAAGTAAGAGGCACCCCTGGCACTATCCCCATCAACAAAACATACAAAGGCCATACCTGTGTACGCGTCGCTGTATCCGGGCTTCAAGGCTATAGCCCCGACAAAATCCCGGCGGGCTTCCTCGACCTCTCCCGCGGCTAAAGCGATACGTCCTTTAAGATATAACTTCACCGGGTCACCGCTTGACTTTTCGCCGCGCATTATGTCCAGAGCCCCGGACAGGCATTGGGCCCCCTCAAGCGCTGTCGCTTTGTAATAAACGGCCACCCGGTCTTCCGGTGAAGATGAAAGGACCCTCTCTGACAGGGAGTAAGTGTCTTTCCAGTGAGCACTATACGCCCGCGTGGAGCCCGCGAGAAAGGCGACAGCGGAGAGGACCAGCACAGATACAACACCCGCGGAAAAAGCCCCCCTCTTAAGCAAGATCCCGCTGAGCGAGACAGAGACGAACAGGAAGATCCCGAAAGAAGAGAGATACATCCATTGCTCCGCGAACACGCCGAATTTAGCGTAGCTTACAGCGGGAGGCACAAGAGCTGCCAGAAAGAACGCCAGAGCGGCAAAGAGAGTTTTCCTCTTCTCTTTGAGAAAAACGGTCAGCGCGGCCGCTATCAGAATGCCGGAGACTATAGCAAATTCACCGGGGCGCAGAACACCTATGCTCCGAAAGTGAAGACCGGCGGGGGAAAATATCTGCCAAAGGGCTCTTCCCGCCATGGCGGCGTATCCGCCTGCCACAGCCGGAAGGCTTACCCCGGAAAATACCCCTCCGGTACCCGCCTTTATTATAAAGATCCGAAAAAGAGCATAGACCGATACCGCCAGAAAGCCCGGGACATAAAGTCTCAGCGGGATCCGCCGGCCGAAACATATTGTTCCGACGGCCAGCATTATAAACGGGAACATGACAGCCGATTCTTTACTCAGAAGCGCCAATAAAAGGAACAGAACAGAAGCGAACACAGGCCCCTTCTTTCCCTTGCCATCGCCTCTCAGAAAAAACAGCATATAAAGAAACCCGAAGAAAAAGAACAAAAGGTCCGCCCTGGCCGATACAAAAGAAACGGCACCTGTCTGCTGGGGATGCACCGCGAAGAACAGGCCGCATA
>CAYMBK010000199.1:0-2612 GCA_964388645.1 uncultured Planctomycetia bacterium
AACCTGATAGCTGAGGTGAAGAAAAGTTCCCCTTCTAAAGGGGTCATAAGAGCGAATTTTGATCCCGTGAGGATAGCTCTTACTTACAATGCCGCCGGGGCTTCCGCTATAAGCGTTCTTACCGATGAAAGGTTCTTCGACGGGAACCTGGGGTATTTGAAGATGGTAAAAGACAGGGTATCGGTTCCGATCTTGAGAAAAGATTTTATAATCGATGAATATCAGGTGTATCAATCCGCTGTTGCCGGGGCCGACGCGATATTGCTTATAGCCAATATATTGACCACAGAGGAGCTTATACGGTATTATCATACCTCGAAATCCCTGGGGATGGATGTCCTGGTGGAAGTGCATAATTCGGAAGAGATGGAAAAAGTGCTCTCCACCCCAGCTTCAATAATAGGGATAAACAACAGGGATCTGAATGATTTTGAGGTTGACATCTCCGTTACTCAGCATCTTATCAGAATGATACCGGAAAATAAGATCATAGTTTCGGAAAGCGGGATAGAAAGCTATGAGCAGGTAATGTTCCTCAAAAGCCTGGGGGTAAACGCCGTACTGATCGGCGGAGCTTTTATGAAAGCTGAGAATGTGGGAGAGAAGATAAGGGAGCTGATGAGGGATTCATGAAAAAAAAGACCAGGAGGATGCCGTGATGGATAATAAGATATTGCTTTCAGAGGGGGATATTCCAAAGAGATGGTACAATATACAGCCTGACCTTCCGGCGCCCCTTAAGCCGCCTCTTAATCCGGCGACGGGGAAACCTATAAGCCCGTCGGATCTTTTGCCCATATTTCCCGAAAGTTTGATCGCGCAGGAAATGTCACAGGAAAAGTACATAGATATACCGGACGAACTCATGGAGGTTTACAAGATATGGCGCCCGACGCCCCTCAAAAGGGCCGTTAGGCTGGAGAAGGCTCTTAAGACGCCGGCCCGGATATATTACAAAGATGAAAGCGTCTCTCCCGCGGGCAGCCATAAACCTAACACCGCGGTAGCTCAGGCATATTATAACAAGAAAGCCGGGGTTAAAAAAATAACCACTGAGACCGGGGCCGGGCAGTGGGGAAGCGCTCTTTCGTTCGCCTGTAATATTTTCGGCCTTGAATGCGAAGTCTACATGGTCAGGTGCAGTTATGAACAAAAACCTTACAGGAAGTTCATGATGCACGTATGGAACGGTTCAGTATATCCTTCTCCGAGTGACAGGACCGATGCGGGCAGGAAAGTCCTCGCGCGTGATCCCAATACTCCCGGCAGTTTGGGCATAGCCATATCGGAAGCCATAGAAATGGCGGCGAAGAACGATGATGTTAAATATTCCCTGGGGAGTGTGCTTAATCACGTCCTTTTGCATCAGACCATAGTGGGGCAGGAAGTTGCCAAACAGCTTAGAATAGCGGACGAGAAGCCGGATATTCTCATAGGGTGCTGCGGAGGAGGAAGTAATTTCGCCGGGTTCTGTTTTCCTTTCGTCAAAGGCAAGTTGAACGGTGAGAATATCGATATAATCGGCACGGAGCCCACAGCCTGCCCCACTCTCACAAAGGCTCCGTACCGCTATGATTTTGGGGACATCGCGCAAACAACGCCTCTTATTCTCATGCATACGCTGGGTCATAGCTTCGTGCCAGCGAATATACATTCCGGGGGGTTGAGATATCATGGGATGGCTCCTCTGGTAAGTTTGCTGGTTGACAGGGGCGTTATAGAAGCCAGGGCATACCATCAGAACGCCGTTTTTGAGGCGGCTCTCCTTTTTGCCAGGACGGAGGGGACGATCCCGGCGCCTGAAACTTCGCATGCCATAAAGGCGGTAGTAGACGAGGCCGTGAAATGCAGGGAAACCGGCGAGGAGAAATGTATAGTTTTTATGTTCAGCGGGCACGGACATTTTGATCTCGCATCATACGACACTTTTCTGAACGGGAAGCTCAAAGATTATGAACTGCGGGAAGATGAAATACAGCAAGCGCTTAAAAGTGTTCCCGTAGTGCCTTTAACGGACGGGATGTAAATGGCCAGGGTCAAGATATGCGGTATCAAAAGGGTAGAGGACGCCATAGCGGCATGTGAATGCGGAGCCGACTACATAGGGTTCATATTCATAGAAGGCACTCCGCGGTTTTCTCGCGCAAGCGAAGTTTCTAAGTTGATAAAAGATATTCCCCGCAGCCTGCGTAATGATGTTTTGATTGCGGGCCTTTTTAAAGACCGAGAGGTCGAAGAAGTATGTTCGGTGGTATCCGGATGCGCTCTTGATATGGTGCAGTTACAGGGGGAGGAAAGCCCCGAAGAGTGTGAGGCCATAAAAAAAAGAACGGGTGCTTACTTGGTCAAGGCGTTAAAGGTTAGCCGGGAAGGAGATATCAGGGGAAGATATACTGCCGCCGATTACCCGCAATGCGATTATTTTGTGCTCGATACTTTCTTGCCGGGCATGTCGGGAGGCACCGGGGTCGCTTTTGACTGGGGATCTCTCGCCGGTAAAAATTTAAGGATGAACAAACCTTTTTTTGTGGCAGGGGGCCTTACGCCCGGGGATGGGAGGTTTGCGGTCAGGACATTGAAACCCTACGGGGGCGGTGGTTCTAGCGGGGGAG
>CAYMBK010000200.1:0-12665 GCA_964388645.1 uncultured Planctomycetia bacterium
TATGTGCATAAGTTTGCATCTTTCGGCAGTGGCGCCGTCTATCGCCCCAAGATCCGGCAAAAACCCGTTGCTGGAAAGAAGCGACATAAAATTCAGAACGGCACCGGCGAAGATCGCTCCTGAAACATAGGGCGGATAACCTGGGTCGGGAATAAGGACCTCGTCTCCGGGATCTATAAAAGCCAGCGGTACATGCGCTATCCCCTCTTTTGAACCTAGAAGAGGCAATACCTCCGCGTCCGGATCAAGCTCAACGCCAAATCTGCGTCTATACCATCCGGCCATCTCTTTTCTAAGTAAAGCTATACCCTTATTGAAGGGATACCTGTGGGTGGAAGGGTCTTCTACCGCTTCCTGGAGTTTCTTTATTATGAAATCCGGAGTCGGCATATCCGGGTCACCTACTCCGAGGTCGATTATGGGACGTCCTTCTTCCATAGCCTTATGTTTGGCTTTGTCTATTTCCTCAAAAAGGTACGGAGGCAATTTTTTCAATCTTTCGGCTTGTTCTATTTTCATCTCTGTTCCTTTCCCGAAGGTTCTCCTCCGGATCTGCTACACAAGGTAAAAGTCACACATTGAGAACATCTGCCATGCTGTAGATGCCGGCGGGTTTACCTTTCAGGAATTTTGCCGCCCGAATAGCCCCGTAGGCAAAAACATCCCTGTCTTTAGCGGAATGACGCACCTCTATCCTTTCGTATTCACCGTCAAAAACCACGGCATGCTCGCCCACCACCTCACCCACGCGGAACGCCTCGATGGAGGGATCCTGTCCACCATTCTCTCTTACGCAAGACGCTATTTTCTTTGCCGTTCCGCTTGGTGAATCTTTTTTATGGATATGATGGGTCTCTTCTATTCTTACGCTAAAGTCTTTGCCCAGGATCCCCGAAATATCTGAGACCATCTTGAACACAAGATTGACACCTACCGCCATATTCGGAGAAAAGACTATCGGTATCTTTTTCGCCGCTGCGCTGATCTTATTTTCTTCTTCGCGGGCGAAACCGGTCGTGCCGATCACCATACCCACCGATCTTTTTACGCACTGCTCAAGATGGGTCAAAGTCGGTCCGGGCAAAGTAAAATCTATCAGGCAGTCCGCGCATGAACAGGCTTCGGACGGATCAGACATTACGATAAGATCACATCCTCCGGAAGTTTTGTCGAAAGGCCGCAGTATATCCGGGCACTCAGGGCTTTCCAAAAGCGAAACGACCTCTATTTCAGCATCCTTTAAAGCAAGCGCTACTATTTTTTTCCCCATTTTTCCGCAGGCACCCGCTACACATATTTTCACCATATCCACCTCAATTATCGTTCCTTAAAACATTACACATTGATGATATACTCTCGCGCAAGACCGGTGCTCATATGAGCCTATATTTTTTGAGCACTACCTTGACCTTTTCCCGGTTATCCCTGGACATTTCACAAAGAGGCATCCGCCATTCTTCCGTTGCCATCTTCATGAGGCTCAATGCCGTCTTGACCGGGATGGGATTGGTCTCTATAAAAAGCGTCCTGCACAATTCAGATATCTCATAATGTATTTTCCGGCTTTCGTCATGATCTCCGTCCAGGTACGAACGCGTAAGCGCCTTTATCCTCTCAGGAATAATATTGGCGGCCACGCTGACTACGCCTACGGCCCCCACCGACATAAAAGGCAATGTCATGGAATCATCTCCGCTAAGAACGGTTATATCACAAAGCGACAGGATATCTACTACCTGCTGAAGCGAGCCCGAGGCCTCCTTTATCGCGACAATGTTATCTATCTTGGCCAGGCGGGCTATTGTCTTTGGAAGTAAAGAGATCCCCGTCCTCGAAGGAACATTGTACAGCATTATGGGCACCTCCGCGGCTTTAGCCACTGCCCTATAATGCCTGAATTGCCCTTCCGGGGTAGGCTTGTTATAGTATGGTGTTATCACCAGAGCTCCGTCGCATCCGGCTTTTTTAGCGGCAACAGTAAGATCAACCGCCTCGGCCGTACAATTTGACCCCGTGCCGGCCACTACAGGAACGCGCCGGGCCACCGTTTCCACTGCTATCTTTATGACTTTCTTCTGTTCTGCCGCGTTCAAAGTGGCCGCCTCACCGGTGCAGCCGCAAGGCACTATACCGTCTATCCCCTTTTTTATCTGAAATTCTATAAGCGACCGAAATTTTTTCTCATCCACTTTGCCGTTTTTGAACGGCGTGACCAGAGCCACAAAAGCGCCTTTGAACATAACTTAAACTCCTTTATTTTAGGTTACCACAACTCCTTCTTCAGGCGTCCTCTTCCGAAAACGCTTCGATCCCGCGTTTCTGAAAGCCTATATTCTCCCCTCATAGACCTTCTTCGCCGGACCCTCAAGATATACATCTCTGATAATATGTCCGGGCAGCATATTGTAATGAACGGTCAGGATATCCCCACCCTGGGTTCTCATTTTCACGGGGCTTTTCACCTGCCCTATCAAACCAAGCACAAGAGCCGAGGCCACGGTCCCTGTCCCGCAAGCCTGGGTCTCGGCTTCCACTCCTCTCTCGTACGTTCTCAGGTAAGCGGAGTCTTCCTCAACATCACCCACGAAATCCACATTAACACCCTCCGGGCTGAAAACGCTGTGATATCTTATCTTCCTGCCGAATTCCTCAACGGGGAAGCTCCGGAGGTCGTCGACGACCTGTACGACATGCGGTACCCCGGTATTTATGTGATGCACCGTCGCTATCGTTTGCCCCGCCCCAAGCTTTATGTCCATCTTTATGTCCTTAGGATCGCTCATCCTAAGCTTCACATTATCAGAATGCACAAAAGCTCCTATTATCCCCGCTCCGGTCTCAATAGAGATGTTCTCTCCGAACCCGTTATGAGAAGCGTAAAAGGCCGCGCATCTGGCCCCGTTGCCGCACATATCCACTTCTGTTCCGTCCGGGTTGATTATCCTCATCCTGAGATCGGCCTTTTGAGACTTTTCAAGAACAAGCAGTCCGTCCGCCCCCACTGACAGATGCCTTCGGCATATATCTTTCGCCGTCATCCCGAGGTCCGGCCGGCAGGTATCTAACTCTCCTGAGATATTGTCTATTAGGATAAAATCGTTCCCGCTTGCCACAAGTTTAGTAAAAAATATCCCGTCATCCTTCAGCATATAACATCACCTCTAATATCTTACAAAGCCTTCCCAGACGGCCTTTCTTTCCATTCATTCGCTGTGCACCGTTCCGAGACCGTGGCGACCGTTTCCCGGAACGTGATGTTAAGGTATTATTATTTTCTCTCCCCGGATAAGATCCCCGTATGTTTCGGCGCGCCTTGCGACTTTTACCTGAGAACCCATGACCACAAGTTCGGCCGAACGGGGCCTGGAATTATAATTCGATGCCATCGAGTACCCGTAAGCTCCGGCGCCCATAACCGCTATATACTCTCCCGGGATCAGTTCCTGCATCTCCCTGTCAAGCCCAAGATAATCGCCGCTTTCACATATTGGACCAACTATATCGTAGATCGCGCTAGCCGAATCTCTTCGCACCACGGGCACTATCTCATGATACGCCTTATAAAGACTCGGCCGTAAAAGGTCGTTCATACCTGCGTCTACTATGGCGAATTTTTTACCGCCTGAACCTGTTTTAACGTACAGGACCTTTGAAACAAGAATCCCGCTATTACCCATAATGAAACGTCCGGGTTCGAGTATGACCTTAAAACCCTTGTCCCTGATAACCGGGATTATCTCGGCCGCTATTTTATCGGCCTCGGCGGCTTCTTTTTTAAGGCCGTAATCGATCCCGAACCCGCCGCCAATGTTCAGCCATTCAATATTTATCCCACTCTTGTCGACAAACTCCGTCACTTTTTTAAGTGCTTCCGCGAAAGGCGCTGGATCTATTATCTGTGAGCCTATGTGTACATGAATGCCTTTCAATATTACGTGGGAATACTTATTGCTGTTGTCAAATATCTCCTCTGCAGTCTTGAAGTCTATACCGAACTTCTTCTCTTTTGCTCCGGTCGTGATATAATCGTGCGTATCGGGCCTCACATCCGGATTCACTCTTATAGCCACGTTCACCTTTCTTTTTAACTTTTTAGCGACTGAATCTATCATGATCAGCTCGGGAACCGACTCTACGTTAAAAAGAAGGATCTCGTTCTTTATCGCCAGCCTTATCTCGGACTCGGTCTTTCCCACGCTAGCGTAAACTATCCTCTCGGGAGGGCAACCCACTTTGAGAGCCTTATATAGTTCGCCTCCCGATACGATATCAAGCCCCGACCCCGACGACACTAGCGCTCGGCATAATGTAAGGTTGGAATTTGATTTCATTGAAAAGCATATTAGAGGATCCAGTTCCCTGAAAGCTTCCTTTATCCTGTTAAAATGCCCCATTACCGTGTTCATGCTGTAAAGATAAAAAGGAGTATCGTGCTCCTTTATCACATCAGTTAAAGGAATACCCTCACAGCAAAGCGTATTTTCCCTGTAATTGAAATCATGCATATTTCCCCTCTATTTCAGTTTTTTTCTCCACCGGTCTATCTCTTTTTTCACCATCACCGGGTTAGTGCTTCCCTCCGTCGTCTTACCGGAAACCGATGACTCGGCGTTAAGAAGTCCGAAAATATCGCCGTCGAGGAATTCCGAGAACCCTTTCAGCTCTTTGAGGGAAAGCCCCGATATGCTGACCCCTTTCGCGGCGCAATGGCCTACCATATTGCCGACTATACGGTGAGCTTGTGAGAAAGCAACCCCTTTTCTCACCAGGTATTCGGCTATATCCGTCGCGTATATAAATTCATCGCGAAGGGCATCACGTGCCGCTTCTGCCGAAACCGATATTGTCCCCGCGAGAGAAGACATTATCTTCAAGCACCCGCAAACCGTTTCCACGGCTTCGAACAGGAATTTTTTATCTTCCTGCAAATCCCTGTTATAAGCATGCGGTTGCGCTTTTAAAAGCACCAGTATAGAGTTTAAAGCCCCAATGACGTTCGCCGATCTCCCCCGTATAAGCTCCAGCACGTCTGGGTTTTTCTTCTGGGGCATAAGAGAGCTGCCCGTCGTAAATTCCTCTCCCATTGTCAGAAAAGCGAACTCAGATGTACTGTAGAGTATAAGGTCTTCGCTGAACCTTGAAAGATGCACCGCCACGATGCTCAGATCCGCGAGAAGCTCGGCCATAAAATCACGGTCTGCGACCGAATCAATACTGTTTTCCGTGATACCGGCAAAACCCAGTTTTTCGGCAACGAACTTACGGTCAAGCTTTAGCGCTGAGCCGGCTATGGCCCCCGAGCCCATTACACATTTATCAAAACGTTCCAGCGCGCCGCTTATCCTGCCGGCATCCCTTTCAAGCATCTCTACATACGCCATAAGAAGGTGAGAAAAAAGAACAGGCTGCGCCCGGTTCAAATGTGTATACCCCGGAATTATGATATCGATGTTCTTTCCGGCCAGTTCCACAAAACTTTTCTGCAGCAACCTCAGAAGCCTTATCAGATCCGCGGCCTTGTCTTTACAATAAAGTCGGACATCATTAACCACCTGTTCGTTCCTCGATCTTGCGGTATGCAGTTTTCTTGACTCATCGGGGCACATGCTTTCTATCCGGTCCTGTACGGCCGAATGTATGTCTTCAAAGCCGGAACTATTGAACTCACCCGCGTCTACCTCCGCGATCAGCGAGCCAAGCGCCTTGAGAAGGGCTTTTTTTTCGGGCTCCGAAACATACCCGCTTCTAGCCAGCATCTCGACATGCGCTCTGGAAGAAACGCAATCATACCTGGCAAGCACCTTATCTACCCCAAGGCTTGAGGTGAAATCCAGAACATCCGGGTCCATATTCTGCCCGGAAAATCTTCCGCCCCATAACTTTCCCATATTAGCACCTCTCTTATTTATCCGACATCGCCTCACTGAACCCGCGCGTATAATTGGGGACGGGCCGGATCTATTTGTAGGGCATCGCCCAAAGGTCTATGAACCCCTTGGCCAGAGACTGGTCAAAAATATCGCCTTTACCGTAAGTCGCCAACGCTAAGTTATACCGCGAATTCCGGCTTTTCCTGGAAGTAACAGTAACATTTCCTTTGTACATCCTCAGCCTTACCTCGCCGGTAACACTTTCCTGTGTTCTGTCCACAAAAGCGTCTATCGCCTCTCTGAGCGGCGTAAACCAAAGGCCGTCATAAACCAATTGGGAATATCGCGAAGCAAGCATACTTTTATATTCCCGGACAGATCGATCCAACACCATCTCTTCTAATGCCGTATGCGCCTTGTACAAGACGGTCGACGCCGGAGCTTCATAGACTTCCCTTGATTTTATACCGACCAGCCTGTCTTCTATCATGTCTACTCTTCCGATGCCGTGCTTTCCCGCGAGAGCGTTAAGCTTTTCTACAAGCGCCACGCTGCCGCATTTTTTGCCGTTTATCGCTACCGGGATACCTTTTGAAAAAGAGATCGTAACGCTGCTTGGCGCTGCCGGGGCTTTCTCGGCCGGCGTAACGGTTATGTATGTATCTACTCCCGGTTCCAGGCAGGGATCTTCAAGCTTATCGCCTTCTATGCTTATTCCCCAAAGGTTCTTATCTATGCTGTATATCTTTTTTTCCGTCTGTTCTATAGGTATTTTTTTTATTCGCGCGTATTCTATTTCGGACTCGCGCGTCGTAAGCTCCCATTCTCTGACAGGAGCGATAACTTTGAGTTGCGGCGCCTTCACATGAAAAGTCACCTCGAACCTCACCTGATCGTTGCCTTTACCGGTGCAACCATGGGCTACCGCCGATGCTTTCTCTTTTAACGCCTCGCGCGCCATCGCCTCAGCTATGACCGGCCTTGAAAGTGCTGTCGCCAGGTTATATTGCCCCTGGTATAGCGCCCCGGCCCTGAGCGCCTTAAAAGCGTACCCTTCTATAAATTCCTTCCTAAGGTCTCCAACGATACATTTGGTGGCCCCTATTTTGAGAGCCCTTTTCCGCGCTCTTTCGGCATCAGAACCCTGCCCGACATCTCCCATGAAACATACTACCTCATACCCCCTGTCCATCAGCCACCTTATTATCACTGAAGTATCAAGGCCCCCCGAATACGCAAGCACTACTTTTTTCCCGGACATATTTTTTCCCCTCATGTTTTACTTTTTAAGTCAACAGCTTCAGGAGTATCGCCTTTTGAACATGCATTCTGTTCTCGGCCTGGTCGTAAACGATAGAGTTCTTGCCGTCTATTACATCCGTTATTTCTTCCCCCCTGTGAGCGGGCAAACAATGCATTATGAGCGTATCGCTTTTCGCCGCCTTCATAAGCTTGTCATTAACCTGAAAAGCCTGAAAATCCCTTAGACGTTTTTCCCTCTCGCTCTCCTGCCCCATACTTATCCATACGTCCGTGTATACGATATCGGCCCCTCTGACAGCTTCGAACGGGTCGTGCGATGCTCGTATCTCCGCTCTGTTCTTGCCTGCCGCCTTGACTGCCTCGTCAAATATCTCCGGAGACAGCTCATACCCCTCGGGAGTGGCAATGTTCATGTTAATACCTGTTAAAGCCGAGGCCATCACCAATGAATTCAGCACATTATTACCGTCGCCTACATAAGCCAGGGTGAGTTTCCCCTTGCCCCGAGCTTCCATTACCGTAAAAATATCGCTCAGCGCCTGGCAGGGATGCGCCATATCGGAGAGTCCGTTAACTACCGGAACATCGGAATATGCCGCCAGGTCCTGGACGTCAGAATGAGAAAAAACCCGGGCTACTATTCCGTCAACATACCTTGAAACGACCCTACCCACGTCTTTTACCGGCTCTCTGCCTCCCATATCTATCTCCGAAGGGCTTAGATAAAGAACATAACCCCCGAGATGCACCATCGCCACCTCAAAGGATATCCTCGTTCTGTTGGACGGCTTCTGAAAAAGGAGCGCCAGAGTCTTGTCTTTGCACACGGTTTTGTACAAAAGCGGCTTTTTTTTAAGCTTTCTGGCGAGTTTCAGTATATCAAAAATATCTTTCCTTGAAAGGTCCGTGATCGATATCAGGTCTTTTCTTTTTCTCATATCAGATCGTCTCCAAAACTTCTTGAAATTTCTCCATTGCTTCGTCTATCTCTTCGCGAGTTACCGTAATAGGGGGCATTATCCTCAAAATATTCCCCTGCGTGCAATTGATCAAAAGCCCTTTTTCCGCCAGGCGCGACGCTATATGAGAAGCGTCATCCAAAGCCACTTTAACCCCCAGCATCAATCCCAGGCCCCTTACTTCCTGTATAAAAGTGTACTTCCTGGAAAACTCCTGTATTTTTCTCCTTATGCAGTTTCCCATCTCAACCGCGTTAGCCAAAAGTCCGTCCTCTTCTATAGCGTCAAAAACTCCCAGAGCCGCGGCAGAAACTATCGGGCTTCCGCCGAAAGTGGAAGCGTGAGAACCGGCATCAAGCACATCTTTATGTTTTTCCTTTATGACCAGAGCCCCTATGGGCAAGCCGCCTCCCAGAGATTTCGCTAGCGTCATCGCGTCGGGTTCTACCCCGAAATGCCTGTAAGCGAACATCTCTCCGGTACGCCCCATGCACGTCTGCACCTCATCCATTATTATCAAAATATCTTTCTCCGCGCAAAGGCAAGAGAGCGCTTCCATATAAGCCTTTGACGGAACATTTATCCCGCCCTCTCCCTGAACCGGCTCCAGCATAACAGCCACTGTTAATTCACTCACAGCATCTCTTAACGCGTCGATATCGTTGAACGGGACATGCTTAAACCCCTCGGGAAGCGGATAAAACCCTTTCTTTACTTTTTCCTGCCCGGTAGCGGTCAAAGTAGCCAGCGTTCGCCCGTGAAAAGACTTATCCATCGTTATTATCTCATATCTTTTCCCGGCGCCGTATTTACGGGCGAACTTTATCGCCCCTTCATTGGCCTCCGCCCCGCTGTTAGCGAAAAATACCCTTCCGGGAAAAGAATATTCAATGATCTTTTTCGCGAGCAGCGGCTGGACATCATTATAAAAGTTATTCGACACATGAAGTATGCGTTCCAGCTGATGCCTTATCCTTGCCAGAACCGCGGGATGCCTGTGCCCTATCCCGCTTACCGCCCATCCAGGGAAAAAATCCAGATAGGTTTTTCCCTCAGAATCTTCGACCCTGGCTCCTTCGCCTTTAACCAGGCACACATCGCCTCTTGAATATGTCGAAAGAACATATTTCTCATACATTTCTTTTACTTCGTTTATATTCATGTCTATCCTTTCACTCCTCGGGGAAATGTACTATCTCGGTACCTATGCCCGTATCCGTAAAAATTTCAAGAAGAAGCGCGTGCGTTAAATGCGCGTCCACTATGTGCGCCTTCTTCACATCGCCCCTCAGCGCGTGTAAACAGGCTTTTATCTTGGGGACCATTCCGCCATCTATTACTTTAGTTTCAATAAGATGTGCCACGGTCTCGATGGTCAGCGAGTGGAACAATGATCCGGGATCGTTCTTATCCCTCATCACGCCCCTGACATTTGTAAGTACGACGAATTTTTCGGCCTTAAGCGCTATTGCCAGGCTTGAAGCCGCTTCATCGGCGTTGATATTGTAAAGCTTTCCGTCTTTGCCCTTACCCACAGGGCATATTACCGGTATTATGTTGGTCTCAATAAGACGGTTTAAGATCGTCGTGTCAATCCCTTCGACCTTACCCACGTATCCAAGATCTATTCCCTCTCTTTTTACGGCCTGTATCATATTGTTTTCTTTGCCGCTCAGGCCGAAGGCCTCTCCTCCCAGATCGTTCATCTCTTTCACCAGGCCTTTATTAACCTCAAAAAGAACCGTATCAACAACCCCCATTGAACTTTCACATGTAACCCTCAGGCCTTCAACGAACTTGGTTTCTATGTTGGATTCCGAGAGCCTCTTGCTTATGTCCGGACCGCCGCCATGCACAAGTACCGGTTTCATTCCGGCATACCTCATAAACACCACGTCCTGCAGCACCATGTCCCTGACCCTTTTATCGTTCAAAGAACTGCCGCCGAACTTTATAACGATCACCTTATTTGAGAACTTCTTGATATAAGGCAGTGCCTCAATAAGTATTTCGCTCTTACGTATCGCTTCTTCCATTTTCGATTCTCCGCAAAAACCCGGTAACATCCCGGGGTGAAGCCGTTTCGATCCCGGCCTATGTGGTATAGAACGAGTTAAGATCTATATACTTGGTGGTTATATCACAGGAATAAAAACATGCTTTGCCTTTACCAGAGGCGAGATCCACCTCGATCTTCACATCTTTCTCCTTAAAAACCCGGGTGTTCAGCCGGCCGGCGCCCGGAACATGCTTTCCCCTTCTTAAAAATACTACCCCGTCTAATTTTATTGTCATCTTATCGGGATCGAATTTAACCCCGCTCGCCCCGGCAGAAGACGCGATCCTTCCCCAGTTGGGGTCACCTCCCGCCACCGCGCACTTCACAAGAAGCGAATCGGCTATTGCCCCTGCCGCTTTTTTGGCATCATTATCGGTCCGCGCTCCCTTTACTTCAACTTCTATGAACTTGCTGGCTCCCTCGCCGTCCCTCACTATCATAAAAGAGAGGTCTAACATAACGGCTTTGAGGTTCTTGGCGAATACTTTCATCCCCGGGCTTTTTTTACTGATCTTCCCGTTATTCGCCGCCCCGTTGGCAATGACAAGAACAGTGTCATTAGTGCTCATATCCCCGTCTACCGTTATAGAATTAAAGGTTGAGCAGTTCGCTTCTCTTAGAGCCTCATCAAGCGCCTCGCGGTCTATATCGGCGTCTGTCATTAGATAAGCAAGCATCGTCGCCATTTCCGGTTTTATCATGCCGGCGCCTTTGGCGATACCCGTTATCACCACTTCTTTCCCCCTCACCTTAAATCTGCGGAATGACATCTTCCTGAAACCGTCGGTAGTTACTATCCCATCAGCCGCGTCTTGGATCCCACCTCTTGACAGCTTCCCGGAGAGGGTTCTTATGCCGTGGAGTATCGGTCTCATTTTCATGTACTGTCCGATTATTCCCGTGGATGAAACAAAAACCTCCCGGGCACCTATGCCCAGAGCTCTCGCCGCGATATCGGCCATCTTCTCCGCGTCGCTCAGGCCTCTGTTGCCTGTCATACAGTTAGCGTTCCCGCTGTTGATCACCACTGCCCTAAGAGGGCCTTCGCTTCCTATTTGTTTTATTCCTCGGGCCACCGGAGCGGCCTTAACCGTATTGTTTGTAAAAAGAGCCGCGGCTACACACTTTTTCTCGGAAAAAAGCAGAGAAATATCCTTGCGTTTCCTCTTCGCGCCGCAATGCATGCCTCCGGCTAAAAAACCTTTCGGCAGTATTATCTTTTCAGAACGTCCGTCTTTCAAACTAGCCCCTGCCTTTCATCTAGATCACACATTATATTCATGTTCTGCATGGCCTGTCCGCTAGCGCCTTTTAACAGATTATCTATGACTGAAACTATCACCAGCATACCCCCGGATATCGTAAGCCCTATGTCGCAAAAGTTGGTCCCGGATACATCTTTTATCTCGGGAAGTTCTCCCAACGGTCGCACCCTTACGAACGGCTCATCCTTGTATCTGTCCGCGTAGAGCTTGTGTACAGCATCCGCTTGCGGAATGGCCTTGTGCTTAATGTATATAGTGGAAAGGATCCCCCTCCTCATGGGCACAAGATGCGGAGTAAAGTTCAATTTAAAATCCCTGCCTGACACACCCGAAAGAATATGCTCCATTTCAGGCATGTGCTGATGAGAGTTAGCCTTGTAACACTTAAAATTGTCTGAAACCTCACCAAAAGAAAGGGAGATAGCCGCTTTCCTGCCCGCTCCGGTGGCCCCGCTTTTCGAGTCCGCCACCACGTCCATTGAATTAGCGGAAATGATCTCCGCGAGAGGCATAAGCGCTAGAATAACGCTTGTAGGATAGCATCCCGGGTTAGCTATAAGCCGGGCGTCCTTTATCTTGTCTCTGTTGAGCTCCGGCAGGCCGTACACGGATTTTCCGATGTTTTCCGGGTCAGCATGTTCAGCTTCATACCACTTCTGATACGTATCCGCCGGCAACCTGTAATCCGCGCTTAGATCTATGACCTTTTTACCTTCCGCGAGGAACAGCGGAGCAAAACGCATAGAAACCGTATGCGGAAGAGCCAGAAAAATAACATCCGACACTGCCGCCATCTTCTTGACATCAAGATTTCCGCAAGAAACAGATATTTTTTTACCAAACCTGGGGTACATATCCGCGAAGGGCTTTTCACTATCCACCAGAGCAGATAATGAAGTTATCTCCACATCCTGATTCCGGGAGAGGACCTCTACGAGTTCCTCTCCGGTATAGCCTGTCGCTCCGACAACACCCACTCTTACCATCGCACTGCCCTCTTATGTTATTATTCTATATTGTTTCCGCTACGTTCCGGGACATTCCCTCGACATAGCCTCGCTACGTAAACACGAAAGTTTTTCAGCCTTATCAGTATAAAAATCCAAGTATAGGACAAATGCCTGGGAGTGTCAAGGGAAACAGGGCTCGGCGAATTGACTCACATTAAATGTTACCGAAGGCAGAAGAAAATTGAATCGTTGACTCATAATTAATGTTACCCAAGAATACACCCTCTAAAGGGGGTGTC
>CAYMBK010000201.1:0-5432 GCA_964388645.1 uncultured Planctomycetia bacterium
TGAAACGACTTCCGGGGCAAAAAACCTTGAACCGGAGGAAGTAAGTATTTTTTTTGCCACGGCTACCTCGCTTTCAGGATCCCCGGTAAGCGAAACGCGTATAGTATCTCCTATCCCGTCAAGAAGAAGCGATCCTATTCCAATGGCGCTCTTTATGGTTCCCATCTCTTTTGATCCGGCGGCTGTAACGCCAACGTGGAAGGGATAGGCGCATTCACCGGACATTTTCCTGTAAGCCTCCACCGTAGCCGGGACGTCCGAAGCTTTCAGGGACAGCACAATATTATCAAATTTACGTTTCCTGAATATTGCAAGATATCTTAGGACCCCTTCCACCATTGCTTCTGACGATCCCGCTTCTTTTCCCGGGATCTCCGGCAACGACCCCGAATTCGCTCCTATCCTTATAGGTATCCCGCGGGAAGAGCATTCGTCTATGACCTTTTCTACGTCGGACGGTTTTTTTATATTTCCCGGATTGATCCGTATCTTATCCGCCCCTTGCCTTGCGGCTTCCAGGGCCAGGGTATGGTCGTAATGTATATCGGCCACCAACGGCAGACCGATCCCCTTTTTTATGGATGATATCGCTTTAGCGGAGGGCATATCTTTTACCGCCACACGGACTATTTCACAGCCCGCCTTTTCCAGCCGGCCGATTTGCGATATCGTTCCGTCCACGTCACAGGTTTCGGTCTTGGCCATGGACTGTATGCTTATCGGACAGTCTCCTCCGACCGTGACTTTTCCGATCTTAACCGCGTGTGTTTTGCGCCGTTCTTTCATAGTATATTATCGCCCCGTTATGTGCCTCTGCCGGTGCCCTTTCAAACCTAGCGCCCTCCTAAAGGTGGGAACTTTAGTATATCCTGCCAACTGACGAAAATAGCCAGGGCGATAAGAAGCGCCAACGCCACGTTGGTAAAATATTCCTGCACTCTGACGCTCACGGGCCTTCCTGTGACCTTTTCCACCGCCAAAAACACTATATGCCCCCCGTCCAGCACAGGGAAAGGAAGCAAATTAAAAATGGCCAGCGCCATGCTCACATGAGCGGTTATTAAAAGAAGCGGGACTATTCCGGATTTGGCGGCCTGGTTCATAAAATACATTATGCCTATAGGCCCCGAAACCGAAGTCTTGAGCGGCATTCCTCCGGTTATCATAAGCCATATACCCTTGTACGTCATGGCCGTAAGCGAAAGGAGTTTCTTCCCTCCATGATAAAAAGCCCTGATGGGGTCATATGACACCGACAGGATCTTATCTTTGGGGCCGATGCCTATAATAGGCCTCGATATGCTTTGACCGAAAATATTCGTAACTGTCGAAATGTCAGGCGTTATCTCGAAGTCCATCTCCCGTCCGCCCCGCAGCACCCCGAACAGAAGAGCATTACGGCCCGGCGCCCCTTTCCTTATGGCATCAACTATATCATCCCAGTATTTGACGTCTTTGCCCTCTATCTCAAATATGACGTCTCCGGTTTGAATGCCGGCCTTAGCGGCAGGGTAACCCTTGAGCACTTCCCCCACTTCGTTCGACACGGTAGGAACGCCGATCATGAATATCACCCAAAAAAGAACAAAAGCGAAAATGTAATTAGTGATAGCCCCCGCTGACATTATCCAGAAACGCGCGCCCACCGTCTTGGAATAGAGGCCGTTCTCCGAGTCCCGTGCCTCTCCGGGCTCTTCCCCTTCCATTTTTACATATCCGCCCAGCGGAAAAAGTGAGACCCTGTAATCTGTCCCGCCTAATTCAACCCCGCATAGCCTTTTACCGAACCCCAGGGAGAACACTTCCACCTTCACTCCGGCTTTTTTGGCCGCCGCTAAATGCCCTGCCTCATGGACAAGAATAAGAGCGCTAAAAACTAATACCACCGCAAGTATTGTCAGCAAAGCCTAAACACCTCCTCCTTTGCCCACTCTTCAGCTTTAATTATGTCGCCAAGAGAGGGTTTTTCTTCTGTTTTGTGATTTGCCAGGACCTCTTTATTGATCCGGGTTATATCCGTGAAAGCGATCTTTCCTTCCAGAAAAAGGTTGACCACGTTCTCATTTGAACTGTTCAGAACTGCCGGACAAGTGCCACCACGGCTGAGAGCATGGTAGGCCATCGGAAGCGCCGGGAACTTTTCAACATCGGGCGGAAGGAAAGTAAGTTTTCTCGCCTCGCCGAAGTTTATTCTTTCAAAACCGCTCTCAAGCACTCCCGGATAAGCAAGTGCCTTGAGTATGGGAAAACGCATATCCGGGCAGAACATGACCGCCGTTACGGTCCCGTCGATGAATTCGACCATAGAGTGCACAATAGCTTCGGGATGAATGACCACTTTTATTTTTTCGGCCGGGATACCAAAAAGCCATCTAGCTTCTATGACCTCAAGGCCCTTGTTCATTAAGGTAGCCGAATCGACCGTTATCTTCGGGCCCATAGCCCACTTCGGATGAGCCAGCACTTCCTTAACGGATAGCCTGTTGAAATCCTCCGGATCGACATTCAGTAAAGAACCTCCGCTGCCTGTAAGATAGATCGTTCTTATATCCGCCGCCTCTCTGCCTTCAATGCATTGAGCTACAGCGCTATGCTCGCTGTCCACCGGAATTATCGTGGCCGAATGTTTTTCCCGGAGAGAGCGGATCATCTCCCCCGCCGACACTATTGGTTCTTTGCTGGCAAGCGCGATAACTCTGCCGCTTTTTAGCGCCGCGACAAGCGGCATCAACGCCGCAAGGCCGGATATGGCCATAAAAACAATGTCTGAATCCTCTTCGGAAGCGAGCTTTTCTAACTCCCCGGCCCCTCCTGTGACTATTGTCCCCCTGGGAGCTCTTTTCTTCAGCTCAGAGACGAGTTTTTCATCGGAACAAGCCAGCACGCGAGGGGAGAACTGTTCTGCCTGGCTGATAAGGGACTCTATGTTCCTTCCCGTACTCAAGGCTTTTACACGGAATTTATCGGGATAGCGGGAAATAACATCCAAGACGTTCTTTCCCACCGAACCCGTTGACCCCAAGACTGTTATGTTTTTCATGAAAATGCCCGTTCAAAATGTCGTTACATAAAAATAGAAAACAGGCGCCGTGAAAAGAAGGCTGTCTATCAGATCGAGCACCCCGCCGATACCCGCAAAATATGACCCGGAATCCTTGACGCCGCAATCCCTTTTTATAAGGCTTTCAGCGAGATCCCCCAACTGACCCAGCACCGCGAAGATAACTCCCAAGACAGCAAGATGCCCGATATCGAACCCCGTAAAATACCGGCCGAAAACAACCGCGATCAGAACGCTGAACAGTATTCCGCCTATCGTCCCCTCTTTTGTCTTTTTGGGGCTTATCCTGGGGATAAGCTCTGTCTTTCCAAAAAAATTACCGAAAATATAAGCTCCGATATCCGCGCTCTTCGTGACTATCACGAGAAAAGCCACCAGGCCGATCCCGCCGTCCAGAAGCTTGAGTTTCATGATAAAAGAGAAAAACCAGCACACATAGAACAAAGAGAATAAGGTCAACGCCATGCTGACAAGATGGTCCCGCGCATTGTCTCTTCTGGTAAACTGCATTACAAAAGCAAAGAGGCTCGCGGCTACAATAAGGAGCGGCTCCAGATTTTTCAGTTCCGGCACCCCCGCCCCCGCGAAAATAACAACAGGCAAAAGCGCCCCGGCCGCCACACCGAAATACCTGTATACGAATATTCCCTTCTTGCCGACCATCCTGAAAAACTCATACTGCCCGAAACCTATAAAAGCGGCTATTACAAGACAAAAAGCCCAATTCGGCAAAAGGTATATCACCCCCATAACTGCCGCTATGAGCGCAACGCTTACAACAGCACGCTTGATAAATCTATCCGCCGTATCTTCTCTGGCGTCTGCCATACTCCTCCAGAGCTTCTTGCAGTTCTTCCGCGCCGAAATCCGGCCAGAGAACCTCAGTGAAATAAAATTCAGCATAGGCTGCCTGCCACAAAAGAAAATTACTTATCCTGATCTCTCCGCTGGTCCGTATGAGAAGATCCAGTTCCGGCAGCCCGGACGTATACAGCTTTTTTTCGATGTCGTTCTCGTTTATTGACGAAATATCCCTACCGTTTCCCAGGACATCTTCCGCGATACCCCTTACCGCGTCAACTATTTCCTGTCTGCCTCCGTAATTGAGCGCCAAGGTAAGCACCATTCCGGTGTTAGACTCTGTCTCCCGTGAAGCTTTCGCCAGGCTCGCTCTAAGGTCCTCAGGCAGAGCGCTTGAGCGCCCTATCGTATTTAACCTGATATTGTTCTTTTTGACTTTGGTTATATATCTTTCGATGCTTTTGTGGAAAAGGGAAAAAAGGGACTCAACCGCGCTCCGGGGACGGTTCCAGTTCTCTACAGAAAACCCGTACACCGTAAGCGCTTTTACTCCCCTTCGGGCACACTCTTCCGTGACAACATCAAGCGCCGTGACACCCGCCGAATGCCCTTGTATATGGTGAACGTTCCTTTTTTCCGCCCACCTCCTGTTGCCATCCATGATGACGGCTATGTGCCCAGGCACTTTCATCGTCTCTTTAACCTGAACCTTCTCATTTTATAACATCAGCGTCCATACCCTCGACGTCTAAGCCTTCACGCTGCTCGGCAAATTCGGGAAGTATCACGATCTCGACTCTCCTGTTCTTAGCTCTCCCCGCCGCGGTATCATTTGAGGCTATGGGCCTGTGTTCCGCGTATCCCGTAGCTGACAACCTTTGCGGTGAAACCCCGTTGTTCTCCAGATAGTCGAGAACGTTAGTGGCTCTTGCCGCGGAAAGTTCCCAGTTAGACTTCCAGCCCGAAAATTTTATCGGGACATTATCCGTATGGCCCGTTACGCCTATGTTTTTCCCGGGCACTTTTTCGTTTATTACGGATATCAGGTAATCCAGGACCGAGTATGCCCCTTTCTTTATGTCTGCCTTGCCGGAATCGAAAAGAATATCGTCGGAAAGTATTATCGCCAGGCCGGCGTCATCCAGCCTCAAGGATATCTTGTCGCCGTCGATCTCTCCCCTGAGCTTCTGTTCCATCATACGTCTGGCGTCTTCGAATTCTTTCTGCTCGGCTCTTCTCTGGGCCTCCAGATCTGATATTTTAGCCTCAAGTTCCTGTATCTGTTTTTTACTTCGCGGGCTTTGCTTGTAAAAATTAAGCGCGCACCCGGATGTCATCATGCTGGCCGTTAAAACCAGCGCCACCAAAACAACCGAACTTCTGATCTTTCCCATATCCCCCTCCTATTTTTCCTGAATTCATTTTTATGCCGCGCCGTTATATATCAGCGTCTGTTTTCTGCTTTTACCTACCGACACCAGCATTATTTCGGTGCCTATGAGTTCACTGACCCTTTTAAGGTACTTGATCGCCTCCGGGGGGAGCTCTTCGTAAGAGGTCGCGCCGGAAG
>CAYMBK010000202.1:0-3907 GCA_964388645.1 uncultured Planctomycetia bacterium
CTTCCGGCGAGGCAACACGATAGTTATATTTTTCACTCACCGAGTTGTGCCGTATAACGCTGAAAAAATCAGATATTCTTTCGGCAAGCGCTTCTTTGGCAGCCCCTCTGTATCTGGCGTCCCGCAACCTGCCGGACAATACTCCCGGTATGATATGGTACTTTACGGCGGCGAATATGGCGAAATACACGGCATTGATAGCCGCCGCGAAGATCGCCGCGCCCCACCGGTCACCGGGACTGAAAAAAAGCAAAACAGCGGCCATCCATGCCAGGCTGCCTGCCATCAGGTACAAGGGCGTCTTTTCCCAAAGAGGTTCGCCAAAAGCGTTCATCCAGGACATAGAGGAAGTTCCCCCGATATTACCCTCCTTAAGAAATTGTGCCAATATAGCTTTCTGGGGAAGCTTAAGATCATCCGGGGCCGTCTCTACCTTTTCGAGCAAATACCATAACCCTTCGAGTTCCTCCAGCGCCTCTCGCAGATCCTCCCGGTACTTAACGCCGGCTCCCCCTTTTTCTTTCTCAGAGCGAACAAGTTCGCTCCGGACGCTTTCCATATCCTCGACAAGGTCATCCCACAATTCACGTTTAAGCAGGGTCAGCTCATAAGGCGCATACGCTTCAACAGTTTCATCCGCGAGATGCCATTTGGAATACACCGTATCAAGTTCTGGACCGCGCCTTTTCATCATTTCCATTACTGTTTCGGAAGGCCTGGTGCCGCGGGTCAATAAATTATCGAGGATGTCGCGCATCATGCGGGCATGGAAAGACGTAAGCGGATAGTTTCCCCGAAGTTTCATGGCCGGCGCCGTATTCATAAAAATTTTGTAATCCTGTATACCCTTACTTGCCGCGATGCCGATGGCCTCTTCGGAAAAAGCTTCCAGGCCCTCTACTATGAGCACCTCGTCGTCTCCCAGTGTCAGCCTGTCTTCATTCCCCCCGGAGTAATATCTTTCTTCGGGGCTTAACCCCAGCGTCCCGCCGTTAAGAAGCCTCTCCAGGGCTTGCGGTGAACGGTGGTAATCAAGATGCAGGACTTTTGCTTTTCTGCCCCTTTTGTCAAATTCTTTTTTCATGAGTTCCGCCAGGAACGCTTTACCCACGGCCATCGGTCCGGATATGAACACTATTCCCCTCTCTTGTGTTATCTTCTCCATAGCGCGCGAGGTTATCCGCTGCAGCTGCTTTTCCTTTGACTTCTCGAAAGCCCCTACAAATCCGGGGAGCCCGCCGTTTCTGCCCAATCGGTTAAGCTCCTCGTAAGTGTACGGCGAGAGGAACTTTAGCCTCGCTTTGTAGGGATGTCTTTTAGCCAAACTGTCCGTGAGATGTCCGTCACGCGCCGTCTCAGCTTCCGTGACACGCATAACCGCCAGTATCATTGCCGCCTGCCTCATATCGGTGCCGTATGCCTTGGCAACTTCGGCCACATCCTCAAAAGCGTTGACCATTCTCGTCTCAAGCATTTTATCAACAGCCCCGAGCACCCAGTGTTCTTCCTGGATGTTCTGCACCCATTCAAGGTACGAAACAGTCACTCCTCCCGCGTTGGCAAGTATGTCCGGGACCACTATAGACCCCTTCCCGGCAAGCACCTTATCCGCCTCGGAAGTAGTGGGCCCGTTAGCGCCCTCTACAATGAGCTTCGCCTTTATCTTTTGAACATTATCTGCCCGTATCTGATGCTGCAGCGCCGCCGGTATCAGAACATCCACCTCAGCTTCCAATACGGCTTCTCCGGGCAAAAATTCCGCTCCCTTGTGAACAAAATCCTTTAAAAACCCTTTCCCTTGTATGTGTGTTTCAAGCGCGGCCAAAAGTTCACCGTCAATGCCGTTTTCAAAATGCAGCGCCCCCGAAACATCGCTTATGTACTTGACTTGCCTGCAGCCGTTGTCAAAAAGTATCTTTATGGCCGCAAAGCCCACATTGCCGGCGCCCTGCACTGAATAAGTGCATTTTGTCATATCGGTGCCTATTTTTAAGCTCTTCCCAAAAGTCCTTATGGCCTCTCTGGCCGCGAAAAATACTCCCTGGCCTGTAGCCTTGCCTCTGCCCTCGGACCCGCCCTGGTCTACAGGCTTACCGGTAATAACACCCGGGGCCTCTTTACCTTTTATCTTTTCATATTCGCCGCGCATCCACGCCATATGGGCGGCGGTAGACCCTACATCCGGAGCGGGAACATCATCTAGAACCCCTATCGCCCTTGGCTCCTTGGCGAGCATCTCGCGTACATATCCCCGGCAAAGCTGTTCCATCTCGTTTTCGGAAAGTTCCGCCGGGTTTACGGTTATCCCTCCCTTGCCTCCGCCGAAAGGCAGGCCTACAACAGCGTTCTTCCAGGTCATATCCGTGGCAAGCGCCCTGACCATTCCTCTTGTGACCGCGGGATGAAACCGGATCCCTCCTTTTCCGGCTCCCCGGGCATCGTTATGGAGAATGCGGTATCCTTTGAATATCCTGGTTTCTCCGGAATCCATAGTTACGGGGATATCGACTTCCGTTACTCTTGCGGGCTTATATATTTTCTTTACGACATTCTTGTCCAGTTTTATCTTATCGGCGGTCCTTAAAAGGCCCTCGAATACATTTTTAAAAAATTTGTCATTGAGGTCCTCTTTGTCGTCTTCACCTAATTCCAGTCCGTATTGCTCTATGAGAGTATCCAGATCTTTTTCGAAGAAGATACCCCGATCTGAAAGGAATTTCCGAACCTTCGCGGCTAACATGACCGCCGGGCCTTTCATAATTACGGCGGATCTTCGTATTGCCTGGAAAAAAAGTGAATATAGCCGTTTCACCGGGTTTATGCGCGCCGCGGCCCCGTCACCCGCCGCCGTCCCTTCAAATCCGGCAGAGCCTTCGACAAACTCCACCTTGCCGTCTTTAACTCTGTATACCCCGTTAGCAAAAACTACTTCCGTTATCCCTGGTGCCGGTTCTGAAATCTTGGCGGAAACAAGATAACGCAGCAGGTCCCCGGGTTTTATGGGCTCATGCCCTCTCGCGTTCTTGCGTATTTCCGGGATGCCGTTCTGGATGTCCCGGTAATTATTTACCATTGTGTTTATTGCTGAGGAGATATCACCTCCGGATGATCTCACCTCAGAAAGGAACAGAGCCAGAGCAGACCCAAACTCACTTATATCTCCCGTTCCGGACAATGCCGCAAGCGCGAGATCGTAATCCCCGGACTTTACCAGCTCTCGGTAAGGGCCTGATCTCTTAGTCAGCACTGCCACATAGGGCCGCTCTTTTTCCGTAAACACCCTCGGCATAAGTACAAGATAGGAAAGCCCTTTTTCTCTCATTATGGAAGTTAATCCGGGAGAATGGTGGCCGCCGGAAATAAGCGCCGCCACATGTTTGCCTTCTCGCCGCATAGATGATACGGTATTAGCAAGCATAGCCTGATCGCGTTTTTCCGCTACGCGGTAAAATTCCAGCGCCTTGCGCGCTTCGCCGATAATTTTCGCGGCTATCCCCATATATCGCGGGTCTTCCAAGATCATGGAAAACATCTCCGGTACGGCCTTTTCAAGTTCAGAGGCAAGTACGGAAACTTCTTCCCGTGTAAGTTTTATCTCAAAAAGTCTCTGTATAAGTTCCAGCATACGGACAAGGGCATATACCTGCTTCTCTTCGGGAGACACGACAAGTTCTGCCGCCAAAGACTTCTCTACACCATCCAGCTCTCTCGTAAGGCCTATTACATCAAGCTGCATATAGGCTTCAGCGTAGTTTATAAACTTCGTCAGTTCAGGGAAAGATAACGGATCTATCCCTTGTTTCCCGGCAAGCTCGGCCAGCCATGTATGATATTCCGCCTGGTCTATCCTGCCCTTCTCATACGCTACCGATACCAGCACAAGTTCCTCAAGCGCTTCTTCCGAGGA
>CAYMBK010000203.1:0-8617 GCA_964388645.1 uncultured Planctomycetia bacterium
CACCGCCTTCTAACCATGTCAACTCCCCGGGGTCAGACCTCAAATGTGACACCCCATGTCAACTCTATGGGGGTCAGACCTCAAATTTGACAAACCCATCTGTCTCTGCTACAATACCATCACAGTTTTAACCGTTCCTGAAAATAGGTTATTTACAGATGCCCTCTGGTTTGACAAAAATACACATCTAATGTAAACTGGCTGAAAATAAACAACCGGGAGAGAAGAGTGCATGGCAAGGCCGCTGAGGATCGAATATGAAGGCGCTGTTTATCATGTCGCCTCCCGTGGTAATGAAAAAAAAGACATATTTGAAACAAGCCGGGACAGGGAAAAGCTCCTGGAATATATCGGCCATGCCAATGAAAAATTGGGGCTGTCCGTACACGCTTATTCGCTTATGGACAATCATTACCATATGGTAGTGGAAACCCCTCAAGCCAATCTTTCAAGATGCATGCAGTTAGTGAATTCCTCGTACACCGCTTATTTTAACGCGAAGAAAGACCGGGTAGGGCATTTGTTCCAGGGCAGATACAAGGCTATTCTTGTAGAGAAAGACCGTTACATGAAAGAATTAAGCCGCTACATACATCTCAACCCCGTAAGAGCTAAGCTGTCTAAAAAGCCCGAAGATTACCCTTGGAGCAGCTACCGCTACTACATCGACAAAGGAGAAAAGATCCCTCCGTTCATGAATGTCGGCTTTACTCTTAGCCTCTTCGAGGGAAACGCGGAGAGATACAGAAGCTTCGTCGAGGAAGGGCTCCTGTCCAAACAAAAAAATTTATTTGCTGGCCTGAAGGCGGGGTGCATATTAGGAGGGGAAGATTTTGTCGAAAACATAAAAAAAACATACCTTCCGCAATATGTCCCATCGCGAGATGTGCCGGAGCTTCGCAAATTGGCGAAAAAAATTTTCCCGAAAGAAACCATACTAAAAGCCGTGGAAAAAGAAAGCGATAAGGCTTACTTGTATGTCTATTTTTTGAGGAAGTATACGAGCCATTCTATGCTGGAGATCGCGGATTTGGCGTTCGATTCTAAAATGAGCGTTTCGGGTTTAAGTAAGATCGTTTCGAGGATAGAGGAAAAACAAAAGAAGGACCGGGGGTTTGCGGTGAGGCTGGGGGAGATCGAGGAAAAGTTGTCACATTTGAGGTCTGACCCCTCGGAGTTGACATGTATTTGATCGTTTTGGCTTTGGTTTTTGTTCTGCTGGCCGTTATCGCCGCGGCGGGGTTTGTGGCGTTCAAGGCGCGGGATAACAGCGACAGGCGTTCGGAGATAACGGCCGTTCTTAATGAAAAATTCATAGAGTTCTCCAGGGATATCCGAGAGGCCATGGATAATGCCCGCCGGGAAATGGCCGGATCTAAGGACGCCATATCGGAAAACGGCAGAAGGACATTAGAACACATAAACAATGTCAACCAGACCGTAAGGGATCTCGTTCTTCAGCAGGAAAAAGCCGAAAAGCTGGGACAATCCCTGGAGTATCTCCTTCAGGCCCCTAAATTACGCGGAAATTACGGAGAGACCATTTTGGAAGAAATGCTGGAGAGGGTGCTGCCTTCAAAAGGCATGTGGGAACGGCAATATAGCATAGACGGCACCGAAAAAGTTGACGCTGTGGTCAAGTACAGGGACGTCGTTATTCCTATCGATTCCAAATTCCCCAGAGACGATTACCAGAAATACATATCCTCGTCAGACGCAGCTAGCCGAAAAGCACACTGGTCAAATTACGAAAAGGCTCTTAAGGTGCAGATAAATTCGATCAGCGAGAAATACGTCAAGCCCGAAAAGGGAACCTCTGAGTTCGCCCTTCTTTTTATACCTTCCGAGGCTATATACTACGAGACCATAGCCGAACGAAATTACATCGACGAACCCTGTCTGATATATGAGTACGCCAGAGACAGAAAGGTGGTGCCCGTAAGCCCCAATACGTTCTATGCCTTTTTGCAGGTAATTATCATGGGGGTAAGAAATATCGAGGTGGCAAAGGAGGCTAAAAAACTCCAGGAGTCTCTCGCGAAAATAGAAAAGGATTTTGAGCTTTTTTACAAAAAATTCGAGCTTATAGGCAGATCTCTCGAGAACGCCAGCGGCGCGTATTCCACGGGCGAAAACCACGCAAAAAGGTTCAAGAAGGACCTGGGGGCCGCCATAAACATGGATGGAGTCCTGACGGAGAGCGTTGAGAAAGGGTTTGCCGGCGTGCCGGGGGAAGTCCCGGAAAAGCGTGATCGGTAGAAAAATACGGCATGGCCGCTAAAAGTGCCTGCCGGGTGGACAAATAATGCGCAAGGCAATGTTATGGGAAAAGATCTCAGATAGTAAGGTAAGGTGCCTTCTGTGCCGGCACGCCTGCCTTATTGAAAACGGAGGGTTCGGGTCTTGCGGAATGAGAAAATGCGAAAACGGAGAGCTGCTGACTTTTTCGTACGAAAAAACGGTAGCGGAGCATCTTGACCCGATCGAAAAAAAACCGCTTTACCATTTTTTACCGGGCACTACAACCTATTCGATAGCGGGCGCCGGGTGTAACTTTACATGTTCGTTCTGCCAAAACTGGCAGATATCGACCATTTCGGCGCTAAAGGGCGACGCGCTTGGGCATGAGGCTAGCGCTTCGGAATTAGCCGAAAAAGCCGTAAGATCAGGGGCAAAGAGCGTTTCGTATACATACACCGAGCCGACGATCTTTTTTGAATACGCGTATGAAATAGCAGAAAAAGCCGCGGGAAAAGGGCTTCGTAACGTTTTTGTGACCAACGGGTATATGAGCGCGGACGCGGTTGATAAGATATCGCCGCTGCTTGACGCCGCTAATATCGACCTAAAGTTCTTTGACGCCGGGTCATACCGGAAGTACTGCGGTGCCGAGCTTGACCCGGTACTCGAAACTATCGCGAAGATGAAAAGCTCGGGGATATGGGTGGAAGTGACGACGCTTCTCATTCCGGGGGTGAACGACTCTGACGCGGAGTTAGAGCGCCTGACCGGGTTTTTGGCAAACCTGGACGCGGAAATGCCCTGGCACATAAGCCGGTTCCACCCTGATCACAAGATGCCGGACAAGCCGCTGACTCCCGCCAGAACGTTGGCAAAGGCGAGAAATATAGCCGAAAAAGCCGGTCTTAAGCATGTTTACGCCGCCGGCAATGACGGCTGGGCTGACACGATCTGTCCCGGGTGCGGGGAAACGCTCGTAGAGAGGCACGGGTATATAACAAAAGCTACACAGCGGTTTTTAGTCGAAGGAAAGTGCCCGGCATGCGACAAGCCGGTGCCCGGCATATGGCTGTAAAACTAAACGGAGGTAACAGGTGAAAAAAGTGTTTTTGGCTGCGCTGGCCCTGGTTTTGGTTCTGGCGGGCGGTATCTGGGTTTTCAGATATGAGCTTCTTCATTTTTCCGCCGGCGCGTTTTTAAAAATGAAAGTTCCTGAAAATGTCTCTATAGAGCGTATCGTCGCCGACCATCCTGAGAGGAAAATTACAGTCTACGGAATTGCCTTGAGCAACAAGCCCGGTTTTTTTGATCCGGTTTTTGCCGAGGCGAAAATTCTCACGGTACATTACCGCACACGGGGGAAGACCATCTTTTCGGGCATAGAGATCACCTCCTTTGAGTGCGACGCTCCCCGCATCAGGCTTGAGCGGCTTTCCAACGGGACAACCAATTTCAGCGATGTTTATATCGCTTCTCCCGGAGGTGATCCGGCCAGGCTGCCCAGCCTGGAAATAAAAAAACTGACGGGCGAGGGCGTACCGGGAAACGGCGATCCGGTCATACGGAACATATCGGAAGCTATAAATATCACAGGCCTTATTCCGGGAAAGGTGCGCGGCGGAACATTGACCTTTCGGGACAGCATGATGTCCGCGAGGCCGTTCACAGCCTCGTTTGAGAACATAAACTCAGACCTGGCATTTAAGCTGGACGATGAGCATCAGCTGGTTTATATCGAAAGCCTGGGAAAAGGGCATGTGAACGGGGATGTTTCTCAGCGCGTCAACTGGAAAATATCGGCAGATCTACAGCCGGCGCAGATAACCCTTTCAAGCAGGATTGAACCTGAAAACGTGGATCTGGTCTATTTTAAGCCTTACTACGACAGGTTCGCCCCCGTGGACATCACTCAGGGGAGGGTTTGGGGAACCGTGGTCGTCGACCTTCACCGCGGGAACATAGGCTCAGATAACATTTTGCGCTTCAGAAATTTGGAATTCAGGGATAAAGACACCACAGGCGCCTCAAAGTTCTGGGGAGCGAACATAGCCGATGTGGCAGGGTACCTTAGGCAATCGTCCGGCGAGACCGTGTTCGATTTTAAGATAAAAGGCCCTGTGGAAAACCCCAGGTTCTATCCCGGACCGAATGTGGCCAGAGCTGCACAGAGCATGGCCATAGACAAAATAGGAGAGCTCATCCGGCGGACAACACGCCCGGACGGCGCTTCCGAAACCGCCGAAACGCCGAAAAGCGCGAGCGATATCGACAGCGTTATAGATATGTTCAAAGGGCTCATGAAGGATTAGAATGCAGTATGATCCGAAATAACAATAAAAGAAATGGTCTTTAAAAAAGGAGGGGGAAATGGTTCTTTTGGTAAATCTACTGGCTATCGCGATAGTGGTGTACGGGTGTCTTCTGGTGCTCCGCCCAGAGTTCCTGCGGCAGATATTCGACCGCTTAAAAGAAGGCGCTAACATATATTTCGCGAGCGCCATCAAGAGCGTTGCCGGTTTTGTGCTTCTGATCTCCGCGAATAGCGCGAGAGTGCCGTGGATAGTGCTTCTCTACGGAGCGCTCATGGTCTTCAGCGGAATATTGGCATTCGTAATTAAAAAGAATTTTATCACAGGGCTTCTGGACTGGGTGGAAAATCAGCCTCCCAGGTTCACTTACTATGTGGGAATAACGGCGATATTGCTCGGGGTTATATTGTCTCTCGCGGCATGACCGAGGCGGTATATGGGACAAAACAACGCGCGAGAGTCTAAAAATGCGGCGCCAGGAGAAAAACATAAGGCACCGGTCCGGCAAAGCCGGGGACGCATGATGCTTTACGGGAAAAATCCCGTGGTTGAGAGGATAAAAGCGGATCCCGGCACCATAAGGAAATTGTATCTCAGAAAACGCACAGAACTTTCCGAAGTGGTAAAAGAAGCCAAAAAAGCAGGCCTTAGCTTCGAATCTGTAGAGGAGAAGGAGATCTCGGAGCTTTGCCCCGGAGCGAATACCCAGGGGGTAGCGGCAGAGGTGGACAGTTTTGAATACGCGCCTTTTCCGAAAGTACTTGAAAAGTGCCTTAATGGTTCCTCGGTTATGGTCTTTGCCGACGAAATTACCGATCCCCAGAACCTGGGCGGAATAATACGCAATCTGGCCTGCCTTGGGGGGTTCTCTCTTGTTATCCCGGAACATAATTCCGCGGATGTCAACGAGACCGTACTGAAAGTCGCCAACGGCGGTGAGAATTTTCTTGAAATATCGCGTGTAACCAACATTGCCGAGGCTGTGCGCAGATCAAGGGAAAAGGGAGTCTGGGTGGTCGGTGCCGACGCTAACACCGCCGGGAACATAGCTGAGGCGGAATGGCGCTACCCGCTTGCCGTAGTTATCGGGTCGGAAGGCCGCGGGATCCGCCACGGCATTATGAAACAGCTGGATGAAAAAGTGGCTCTCCCGATGGACGGCGCCAGGCTTTCGTACAACGCGGCGGTCGCGGCCGCGCTTTTCTGCTATGAAATAAGGAGGAAAGGAAAGTGCCGATAAAAAAGAAAAAACCGGCCGATGCTGAAAGTCGAAAAATACTGGATCTTTTCGCCGAGGCGGGCGCCCTGAAAAGAGTAAAGCGCAGCGGATGGTGGATGACGGGAGCTCCGCGCGAAGAAAGCGTCGCCGAACACAGCTTCAGATGCGCCGTCATAGGCTACGTTCTGGCCAGGATGGAAAAAGCGGATCCCTATAAGGCGGTAATGATGTCTCTTTTTAACGACATACATGAGGCTCGCACGGGCGATCTGCACAAAGTGGCGCACCGCTACCTTGATGTCAGGCCCGCCGAGAAGAAGGCCTTCCGGGAACAGGCCAAATGCCTTCCGGAATTCCTCGCTCGGGAACTTTCGGCAATGAGAGATGAATATGACGAGCAAAAAACCCCCGAAGGCGTCATCGCGCGCGACGCCGATATTCTCGAATGCCTTATACAGGCGAAGGAATTTTTAGATATGGGGTTTACCAAAGCAAAAAAATTCTTTATAAAGGCACCGGGGCACCTGAGAACTCAAAGCGCTAAGAGGTTATGGAAAAAAGTCAAAACCTGGGATTCAGGCGCGTGGTGGGAATCCCTGGGAAAGTTCGAACGTTAAATTAAAGGAGCCGGAAGGCGCGCATTCCGGTCAAAAAAATATGAATAAAGCGAAAAAGCACCACTTCAAAGAAATAAGATCGCTTCTCAAGGAAAGATCATTTCGCGACAAGAAGGGTATTTTCGTCGCGGAAGGCCACAAAATAGTCGCGGAAGCGCTTACGAAAGACCTGGGCGTCGTTTCGGTGTTCATCTCCGGCCGGGTAGTGGGTTCTCCGGCGGCCAGGGATATCATTGCTCTGTGCCATCGGAAAAAAGTGGAAGCTTTACGTACCCCGGCAGCCGAGTTTGAGAAGCTTTCGTCTTTGAACAATTCCCAGGGAGTGCTGGCGCTTATCAAAAAGCCCGTGAAGGCGCGGATCTCTGCCGGAAACACTCATGTCCTGTGCGACAACATACAAGACCCCGGTAACCTGGGAACCATAATAAGGACGTCGGCGGCATTCGGCGCTTCTTCAGTTCTTATAATGGGCGCGACAGCCGATGTATATAACCCCAAAGTGGTGCGCTCATCGAGCGGCACAGTAATGGAAATGCCCGTCGTACAGGCAGACGAAGAATATTTAGACAAGCTCAAGTCGGAGGGCTTTTACGTCATTTCCGCAAGCTCCGCCAGGTCTAAAGCGAAAAAAATGCAGTCCGTCGAAATTCCCGACGGCCCCGTCATTATCGCGTTCGGCAACGAAGGCAGAGGGCTCTCTCAGTGCGTGGCGGAGAGGTCGGATGATATTTTCTTTATCCCGATGTCAGAGGCCGCTGAATCTCTGAACGTAACGGCCGCGGCGGCGATAGCCATACATCACTTCGCGTCAAAAAGGGGGAGCTGTGGATGAGATCTCTCTGGTTTACGTGACCGCGCCTGACAAAGAAGAAGCCGAAAATATCGCCCGGACGATACTTTCAGAGCGCCTTGCCGCGTGCGTTAACGTCTACGGCGGCATAAAGTCGCTGTATCTCTGGGAAGGAAAAGAAGAGGCCTCACACGAAACGGCAATGATGATAAAGACGGCTTCATCGCTTGTGCCGGCCCTGGCCAAAAAAATACGGCAACTGCACAGCTACGAGGTGCCGTGCATACTGGCTTTTCCGGTAAATTACGCCGACGCCGACTATGCGGCGTGGATATCCCGCGAGACCCAAAGCGGCGCGGGCAAAGAAGAGACAAAAAATGAAAAGAAGCCTTGAAAATTTCCTTGATGAACATAACCGAATAAAACTCTCCGGGAAAGGCCCCGGGGTTGCCTCTGAAACCCTTGTAAGATCAGCGTTTCCCGATGTCGTTCCCGAGAAAACCCGGATAGACGGAAAGTGGTCGCTTACCGAAAACCATGACCTTAGCCTGTCTGTTTCGGCTTCCGACACCGGCCTTTCGGGCAAGACAATAATTCTCAGAGGAGACATCCTTTCTCCTTCGTCATCCGGTTTTCTTTTCAGGGTCCGGCACTGCGACGCGCTTTCCGGCGCGAGGTCCAGGACGATCGAGCTTAAAGGGGTATGGGCGGCAGACGACAAAAACCGCATAACTTTCAGGGCGGCAAAAGCCGGCGGCAGGTACGATGTGCTCACTTTCAACGGCACGTGGGACATCGGACCTGACAACGAGCTCTCGTATAAGTTCGTCAAGACCGGGCTTAAAAAGGGCGACAAAAAGGAAACTGTTATAGCGTTCCGTGGGCACTGGGACCTCTACCGATCCCGCATCGTCTATTCGATCCAGGGGGGAGGAGGGTCTTTTTTTTCTTTCAAGGCGGCCGTGCAGTCAAAGAGCCTTATGGCGAAAAAAGGCGAGATCCGATACCAGCTCGGGGCTGAGGTGTCTTCGCGCAAGGCCGGCGGTGCCGGAACCTCGAGAGCGGTGAGCATATTCGGCACATGGAAGTTAAGCCGCGAGTTTAAAACGTCTTTCGAGCTGAAGTCTACTGAAAAGAAAAAACGACAAATAACTTTCGGGATAGAGCGGGTATTCGCGAAAGGCCACAAAATAACTGTCTCTCTCAAGGACAGCGCGGGCGAAAAGCTCGGGATGGACGTAACGTTCACCGGAACTTTCAAAAAAGACGCCGAATTCTTTCTTTCGCTCGGGCGCAGCGCTCCCGAGATCAGCCTTATCGGCGGGATAAAGCTTAAGTTCTGATACCGTCTCCGGCAAAAAAAAAGGAGGGCTCTGTCTTTTACGGAACGGCTCCGTTCTTTGCCCGGATTTTTTTCACGGCCCGCCGAACGGTTTTGCTT
>CAYMBK010000204.1:0-3581 GCA_964388645.1 uncultured Planctomycetia bacterium
CTTCGCTTTCGCGCGCGAACCTTTTTGTGATGCTGTTGAACACAAAGCCCATTACCGTTCCGAGCACTACCGACCCCGCTATGATAAGAAGAGGTGAGATCAACAGTAAACCGTAGCTTAAAGTTTCATGGTTTGCGAGAGCCTGCGCTATGATCAGAGCAACGCTGAAGTTAATAATGCCCAGCACATCGTCAAAGGCCGAAACGCCAAGGATGGTGGAGGTTACCATCCCTTTTGCCTTGTATTCGTGTGTTACCGCGAGCGCCGCCGAAGGATCAGTGGTAGACCCCAGCGAGCCGAGAAGAAGCGCCAGCGGGACACAAGCGCTAAGCCACGCGGTTTTTGGTATGCCCGGTATGAAACCTATAACAAGGAGGATCCCGGCTACCAGAATAAAAAATGTTGTTTCAGCCTCGAAAACAGTTATTGCCAGCATGCTCTTGCCCTGTTTTTTCAGGTCCTTAAAGACGATAGTCCCACCTATAGAGAAAGAGATAAAAGCGATGGCTATTTTCTCCAGGATGTCCGTGTGAGAGGTTATATTGTGAGGGACAATAGGGCATATTTGAGGATTTAAAGCCACGCCGGCAACAAGATAGCCTATTATTTTAGGAAAATTACGCCGCTGGAATTCCTGCCCTAGGACAAACCCCACCGAGAGTATTACGCCGATAATAAGAAGTGTGTTCATGCCGTAATATTACACCAAATAACGGGAAAGGGCAATTTTAAAAATTACAAGAACCGGCCTGGGAGGGAAATGACGCCGATAGGGGAGAGAGGGGGGCCGTTAACGTGCCCCGGTTTAGCCGGCGTAAAAGACCCTTTCCAAAAATGGGATTTGGATATAGAATACATAGAGAAAATTAGCGGCGGAAAAATCTCTATGGTCGAACTGCAGTCCGCTGCTGCCGCTCGGATAGGACGCTCTCAGAGGAAGGTTTTTAGTACACATTATTCAAGGATGCTGTCGGGGAGAAAAATGAAAAAGGACACTCGCGTAGAAGCAGGACTTAAGGGGTTTGATAACGAAAAATATCTTGCGGAGCAGACCTCGGAGATCCTTGCGAGAACTGACAAGTTCGGCAATAAACTTTACCTAGAATTCGGAGGGAAAATAATATGTGATTACCATGCGGCAAGGGTCTTGCCGGGATTTTCTCCGGATGTTAAAGTCAGCCTTCTTAATAAGATCAAAGACAAAGCTGAGATCATTTTATGCATATATGCCGGAGACATAGAGAGGAAGAAGATACGGGCTGATTTCGGGATAACTTACGATGTCGACGCGCTGCGAATGATAGACGAACTCCGCGCCCGGGGTTTAGACCTTTCCTCAGTGGTGATAACCAGATTCGAGAACCAGCCCGCGGCAAGAATATTCAAGAACAAACTTGAACGCAGAGGCGTAAAGGTATATACACATAGTTTTACCAAAGGGTATCCTACGGACATTGACACCATAGTCAGCGATGAGGGATACGGAGCTAATGAGTTTATAATAACATCAAAGCCTATCGTAATTGTAACGGGCCCGGGGCCCTGCAGTGGAAAACTAGCTACTTGCCTTTCTCAGATATACCACGAATATAAAAGGGGAGTATCCGCCGGGTATGCCAAATTCGAGACCTTTCCCATATGGAACCTGCCGCTTAAGCATCCCGCTAATGTCGCGTATGAGGCCGCTACGGCGGATCTGAAGGATGTTAATATGGTCGACCCGTTCCATCTTGAGGCAACAGGGGAGGGGGTGGTCAACTATAACCGTGACATTGAAGTTTTTCCTGTTTTAAAGCGTATTTTGAAAAAGATAATGGGGGATAGCGTGTATAGGTCTCCTACGGATATGGGTGTAAACCGCGTAGGCTTCGGGATAGTTAATGATTATGTGGTCAGCCAGGCGGCTAATCAGGAAATAATACGAAGATTTTTCAGATATTCATGCGAGTACGCGGTAGGTTTCGCGGAAAAGGATACAGTGGAAAGGGCGGCGCTGCTGATGGAAGAAGCGGGGCTTAAACCCGAGAACCGCCGGGTAGTGACTTTCGCCAGAGAGGCCGCGAAAACTGCGGAAAAAGAGAAAAAAGGCCACAACGATATTTTTTGCGGCGCCGCAATAGAGCTGAAAGACGGCACTGTCGTAACCGGCAAAAATTCACCTCTTATGCACGCTTCGTCAAGCGTGGTATTGAATGCCGCCAAAACGATAGCGGGCATTCCCGACAGCGCGCATTTGCTTTCACCGGCGTCAATAAGTTCTATCGGAAAACTGAAATCCTACCTTTCGGGGACGGTTGATCTCACCCTGGACCTTGAGGAAACGCTCATAGCCCTCAGCATTAACGCGGCATCAGACCCCATAGCGGAAAAAGCCATGGAAAAACTCAAAGAATTGCGGGGGCTTGAGATCCATTTAAGCCATATGCCCACACCCGGAGATGAAGCCGGGTTTCGTCAGCTGGGTGTTAATCTGACCAGTGAACCCAATTTTGTGACAAATAATCTATATATAGCCTGACAGTGACCGCGCCCGCACAAACCGGCCCCGATCTGCCTGCCTTAATTAACGTCCGATAATGTATGTTATGTTAACTTTTCAAAGGGGAAATATTCCAGGGGGTTTTTACGGGGTCATCAGGAGTTTTATCTGTTTTGCGGGTGAAATGCGTGTTGAGTATCGCATGTTTGTCCGCATTTGTCTTATATCTTTCCACGCAAATACGCCAATCGTTTCTTCTCCGGAAAACGTTCTATAGAGTACCTGAGCATTGTTCTGGGCATCGACCGATACAAACCCTTAAGAAAGGATTCTTCGGCTCTTAGATCGCGCTTACCTGCCTCCCTAAGCATCCAACCCACGGCTTTATGGATAAGATCATGCTCGTCTTTCAGCAATAACCGTGATATCTCAAAGATGTCCTCAAACTCACCGATCTTTATGAAATTGAACGTCGAAAGCACCGCTATGCGTCGTTCCCACAGATCTTTGGACCTCGCGAGCGCGTATAACGGTTTTCTGTTTTTACCGGCCAGGTAAGCTCCGACTATTTTCGGCGCTGATAAGTCCACCAGGTCCCAGTTGTTTATGAACTTCGTATTGGCAAGGTACGCGGTGTAGATATCTTTTCTGGTACCAATACCAGAATTTTCGAACTTGTTAACGAGTATCAATAGCGCCAGAAGCCGCTCTTCGTGTATCATCGATCTAAGAAGCCTGATGGTGTCCTTTAACGGCAGGTTTTTGTGGTTTTTAGCCACCGCGCGTGTTTCTGGCACCTTAACCCCCAGAAAAACGTCACCTTCGCCGTATTCTCCCGGACCGGTCTTAAAGAACCGCCGCAAAACATCGGCCTTTTCCCTGCTGGCGTATTTCTTAAGTTCTTTTTTGATCTGATCGAGCTTCATGGGGGGTATTATAACATGGGATTTCACGAAAGATGAAGGATTAAGGATTAACGATCAAGGAAACACGCGCTTGGCCTACCTGAGGCAAAATGCTTCTTAAAACCTCCCTTTGGGGCCAGCTCTGTCCATTTTTGTCCAATATCCTCAGGGACACGTGTAGGTTTAAAACGAGAACC
>CAYMBK010000205.1:0-3025 GCA_964388645.1 uncultured Planctomycetia bacterium
GGGATCAGCCAGCTTGATCTTATGGAACAGGCCGGGACAGCGGTAGCAGAGGCCGTCAAGAGAGATGTTCCTTTAGGAACACAGGCGGACATCCTGGTGGTTTGCGGAAAAGGTAATAACGGCGGAGACGGTTTTGTCGCTGCGCGGCATCTTTTCGAGTATTTCGGTAAAAATCTAAGATTTTGTGCTCCCGATGCGGGTGATATCCGGGAGGGAGCGGCGCGTGAAAATTTCAATAGGCTCATTTCCCTGGGATTGCCTTCTATGGATCTTTTTTCCGTGTTGAGCGCCATAACAGAACGCTCAAGAGACCTTATTGTGGTGGACGCTCTTTTGGGAACAGGTTTCAGGGGTAGCATGACAGGCCTGTATGGTGACATAGCGGAACAGGCCTGTTGTTCGGGGGCGAGGGTTTATTCCGCGGACATTCCTTCCGGGCTTGACGCGACGACGGGAAAGGTTCGGGGGAAATGCTTCAGGGCGTTTAAGACAATAACGTTCGGGTTGACGAAGAGCGGGTTTTATACGGAAATGGGCCCTGAAGTCTGCGGGGATATAGAGGTTGCCGACATCGGGTTCCCGAAAGATCTTCTGGAAAGGTTTTTATAGAACGCTCGGTTTTTTTCTCGCGTTTTTAACATGCCTAAGGTATGGGATGGACTTCAAATGAAGAAGATAAGTGTAGGGCTCAAAGAGCGCGGATATGACGTGTTGATAGGTTCCGGAGCGGTACGAGAATTGCCCAGTGTTGTAGAAGGATTATCTAAAAGTTCTCCGGTTGTGATAATAACTGATCGTAATGTTGAGGCCTGTTCTGGAAGGATCGTCTCAGGCGCTTTAAAAGGAGTCAGAAGGCCTGTCGTAAAGATAGTGTTGGAACCCGGGGAGAGGACAAAACGTTTCTCGGTTTTCGCCGCGACTGTAAGAAAGATAGCTTCACAGACACGGGGGCATAAGCCGGTGATAGTGGCGTTAGGAGGGGGGGTTGTCGGTGATCTGGCAGGTTTTGTCGCTTCCGCCTACAGGAGAGGCGTTCCCCTTGTACAGGTGCCTACTACACTTCTTGCACAGGTGGATTCTTCGGTTGGAGGCAAGGTAGGGATAGATATTCCCGAAGGCAAGAATATTGTGGGGGCTTTTTACCATCCGGCGGCTGTATTGTCCGACACGCGGTTTTTGTCCAGCCTGGATGCCCGTCAGATACGTAACGGCATGGCAGAGATAATAAAATATGCGGCGATCAGCAGTCCGGAGATGTTCGCCACGCTTGAGAAGAGCATGCGAAAAGTCAAGTTTTTGGACGCAAAGTTCATGGAAAGTATTGTAAGCCGCTGTGTAGGCATAAAAGCCAAAATAGTGGAAAAGGACGAGTTCGACCGCAAGGATGTGAGGATCGTTCTTAACTTCGGGCATACCCTCGGACACGCTGTAGAAGCCGCATCGGGTTATTCGCATCGCTATAATCACGGGGAATCAGTTTCCCTGGGGATGGTCATGGCCGGAGAGATAGCGGTGCGCCTGGGGATTTTCGGATCCAGAGCACAGAGAAAACTTGAGGATATTCTTGTTTCTGCCGGTCTTCCGGTCCGGGTAAAGGATGTGAGGGTAAGTAAAGTGCTTGCCGCGTACAGGCACGATAAAAAATTCATATCAGGCGTTAATCGGTTTGTTCTGCCCTCTGCTATCGGCAAGGTCAAGGTAGTGGAAGGCGTCCCGGAAAGTATTGTGGAAGATACGGTAAGAGTTCTTTGTTTGTAAAATTGTGCAACAGCAGTATGGTTTGGGATGAGAAGCTGCGATACGGATATTCGTGTAAGGTACCAGGAAACCGATCAGATGGGGGTTGTGTATTATGCTAACTATCTGGTATGGTTTGAAGTGGCACGCACCGATTTTTTTAGATCGATAGGCCTCGATTATCGGGAATTGGAAGAAAAGAAGAAGATATATCTTCCGGTGGTAGAGGCTAGTTGCAGGTATAGGGTTCCGCTTAAGTATGACGATATGGTAACGGTTTCCGCACAGCTTCTGTCAGTTAAGCGCGCCCGGCTGACATTCGGGTATGAAGTAAAGTGCCGCTCACGCCTGTGCGCCACGGGAACCACTGAGCACGCTTTTGTAAACCGGGAAGGCTCTCCGATCCCCATCCCCTCTGAGATCAAAGGATATCTGGTCTGCTAGCGTAGTTTTAGCTCCTGCTTTTTGCCTTCGGCAAGGATTACAACGCTCTCAGGGAGTATCCGCACTATGAGAAAATTTTCTATAGTTTCCCCTTCCGAAGAAAGGACTCCGTTGATTATGGCCTGGGGGTTATGAGAAGAATACATTATTCCGCTGAGGGTAGGAAGATCGCGAGTGATGAGGCGAGAGGGTATAGGCTCTCGCGGAACATTGAGAATAGGGGCTTTCCCGCTTTCCGTCACAGAGAATGGCGCTTCTGAGGCCTTTTGGAAATTATCCGGATATATCTCTATAGCGGAGGATAAGCCGGTTGTCGCCGGTGGCATGCGCAGCGGCATCCGGGAGACCATCGTATATAGCAGGAGAATTGCCGCGCAGATAACAAACAAAACAGATATTGCCAGAGGCGATACTTTACGATCCTTTGTGCGGGATAGAGAGGGTTGATCGTCCAGGGCACGCATTGATAAGTCAGCAGGTAGATTGCTTGTTTCTGAAAACCCGGGAACGAGTGTAGTGGCGGAGGGGGGAGCAGTTTTGATGCTCGGATCCACATTCTCCCGGGATCCTCCGCGTTTTTCCTGTGCTTTTTTCAGGGCTTCAGCTATTATGCTCATTTTAGGCCGTAATAAGGGGGTAGCTTCCCTCAATTTCCCTTATGCTCTGTTCAACCAGTTCTTCGTTTATGAGATGAGTTTCTTTTACAAAACCGAACAAAAGAGATTTGTCGCAGACAAGGTTTACTATTCTGGGGATGCCCTTTGAGTATGAGAATATGAGGTCCGCCGCTTCCTCTGAAAAAATCAGAGTGCCGTCACTTCCGGAAACATTCAGGCGGTGATTT
>CAYMBK010000206.1:0-5308 GCA_964388645.1 uncultured Planctomycetia bacterium
GTGTTCTTTTTGACGATACCTTTGCCCATACATTCGCATGACGCTGTGGCAAACTACGCGCTTAAAGCTAAAATGTTCTTTTTTTCCTCGGGGATACCTTACGGGTTCTTTTCGTGGGGCGAGAGTACCGTAGCGCATCCCGATTATCCTCTTTTTCTGCCACTGGTCATGACATGGGTATATGCGTTCACGGGATTTAATGATGTTATGGTGAAGCTGATCATGCCGTTATCGTACGTGGGGTTTATCGCGGTGTTCTTTTCTGTCATGAGAAAGCTTTTTGACCGGCCGTATGCTATTCTTGCGACGTTCATCCTCGCGACGATACCACAGCTTGCCGATTATGGCACCATAATACACGCTGATATCTTTCTTACCTTGTTCGTTACTGTAGGATTCCTTTACTTTATGCGATATACGCGCACGGGCGGTAGGTTTGAGCTTTTTCTGGCTTCTTTTATGATAGGGTCTTCTGTCTGGATAAAGAACGAGGCGATGGTTTTCTCTTTTGTTTTCGCGGTGACGCTTGTGCTGTTCTTTCTCAGGTCTGAGGGGTCCCGGAGAAAAAGGGTTCTCGTGGATATGCTGGGAGCGTTCACTTTGATCGTGGCTATCGCTTCTCCCTGGTTCCTGGTAAGGTCCTTAAGCGGGGTTGTGAACAGCGATCTTGATATCATGAGCCTTGATATTCATCGGGTTCTGGAGAATTTCAAGGCGCTGCCTTCGTTGCTGGATCTTTTTCAACAGGAGGTTTTCGGGCCTAAAAAATGGAATATTTTCTGGGTGATATTTTTCGGTTCCGTTATCTGGAAACGCGCGAAGATCTTTAAAGGAGAGATCTTTTATCTGAGCGTTTTTATTTTTCTGGCGGCTTTTGCTTATTTCGCGGCGTATATGGCTATGACGGGGGAGAATCTCTATTTTTACGTAAACACGACCATATCGCGTTTTATGCTTCATTTCTCCGGGGTATGCGCCGTTCTTATCGGATATTTACTGTACGACGATATCCGGCTTACGGAAAAGGAGGCGCGCGGATAATATGGAAAATAAGTATGTCTTTCTCGACAGGGACGGCGTGATAAACCGGGATGGTGCCGGGAGAACCGCTTATGGATATGTGACCGATTGGAAAGATTTCAAGTTCCTTCCGGGGGTCATCGAAGGGCTCCGGGCTTTAAAGGGAGAGGGATATAAGGTTATCGTTATTTCCAACCAGCAGTGTGTGGGCAAAGGTATAATTACAGGCGAGGAGTTGACGGTACTTACGGATAAAATGAAAAGCGCGGTAGCCGAAAAAGGAGGCAGGATAGACGATGTGTTTTATTGCACGCATCTCAAGGAAGATAACTGCTCTTGTCGCAAGCCTGAAAAAGGGCTTTTTATAGAGGCGCAAAAAAAATGGGGGATAGATACTTTTGCCGGCAAGTACTTTGTCGGCGATTCCGAAAAAGACATAATAGCCGGCAAGAAGGCGGGGCTTCGGGGTATTCTTGTTCTTTCCGGAAGATCCTCGCGGGACGACGCGGCTTCATGGCCGGTGAAGCCGGATCATATAGCCGATGACTTTGCGCATGCGGTTAGTATCGTGACGGAGGGGATATGAGCGACAGAAAAAAGATATTGCTGGTTTACTCTACGGCGGGAATGGGACATAAGAAGGCGGCTTTTGCCCTGGAAGGCGCTATGGCAGAAGAAAGCGAGAGATACGAAGTAAGAACGGTCGACATTATGGAATATGCCGACAGGGCCTACAGGTTTCTTTATCTCGACTTTTATGTCTTTCTTATGAAAAAAGCGACATGGTTATGGGCGCTTATGTTCTATATGTCCGATATCAGGCTGGTGGACATACTGACGAGGAAAATAAGGCAGAAGATGGACTACAGTGGGCTGCCCGGGTTTGGGGATTTTCTTTTAAAAGAAGATCCGGACGCGATCGTGGCCACGCATTTCCTGGTGCCCAGCATATCCGGCATTCTCAGAAAAAAAGGACTTAAAAGCAGGCTTACCGCTGTGGTAACCGATTACGGGCCTCATTCTTACTGGCTTTCACCTTATATTGATATGTATTTTGCCGCTTCTCATCGGGTGAAAACGGAACTTGTAAGAAAAGGCATACGTTCAGAAAGTGTCAGAGTGACCGGCATCCCCACCACCGGAGAATTCCACATAAAACACAATGAAGATGACATCAGGAAAAAACACGGCCTTGACGGAACAAGAAAAACGGTTTTTGTAATGAGCGGTGGTTTCGGTGTGGGGCCTGTAGGGAAGATGCTTGAGGCCATGAGTTCATGCAAGGCCTCCATACAGGTTATAGCTGTTTGCGGCCACAACAAAGAGCTCTATGTCAAACTTGAGAAGGTAGCTTCTTTTCTGGATTATCCGGTTAAATTATTCGGTTTCACGGATAAGGTGGCCGAGCTTATGGCGGTTTCCGATATTATGATTACCAAAGCCGGAGGGATAAGCGTGACCGAGGCTATGGATTCCGGCCTGCCGATGATATTGTACGGGTCGATCCCGGGGCAGGAAACCTGGAATGAGGCCTTTCTTTCGGAAAATGGAGCCGCTGTATCAGCAAGGTCAATAAAAGATATTCCACGCATCGCCGATGAAATGCTGTCTGATCCCGAAACTTACGAAACTTTCAAAAGAGGGATCGGCAAGATATGCAGGCCCCATGCCGCGGAAGAGATAGCATCTGATGTAATGAAAGCCATAGGAGGGTAAGTTGACCGATATTGTTAAATGTGTAAAACAGATCGCAGAAGCGGAGATGATGGCGGGGGTAACGGAACTATACGGGTTTTCTTTGGCTTCTGTGGAAAAGGATGTTTCCCAATGTGTTTTATGCGCTCTTGAGAAAACCCGTACGAACACGGTCTTCGGGGAAGGTTGTGATAATGCCAGGCTTATGTTCGTTGGCGAAGCCCCGGGAAGGGACGAGGATGCGCAGGCAAGGCCTTTTGTGGGCAGAGCCGGAAAACTTCTTACAGACATAATAGAGGCCATGGGGATAAGAAGAGAAGATGTCTACATTGCCAATATCCTTAAGTGCCGTCCGCCGGAGAACAGAAACCCGTTGCCCGAGGAGATAAGCAAATGTTCGCCTTATCTGTTAAACCAGATACGGTGTATCAGGCCCGAGGTTATTTGCTCTCTGGGCAAGTTCGCCTCACAGACGCTCCTTAATACCGAAACTCCCATAAGCGAGCTCAGGGGCAAATTTTATGATTATCACGGCATCAAACTTATGCCGACGTATCATCCGGCATATCTTTTGAGAAATCCGGCGGCAAAAAAAGAAGTGTGGAAGGACATGAAGGCGATAGCCAAAGAACTTAATATCGAGATACCGTCGAAGCGGGATGAAAAAGCTCAGGGGTGAAGAAAGCCCTGGGATATGTCAAATTTGAGGTCTGACCCCCTGGAGTTGACAGAGGAAAGTGGATGAAGAGCAAGTATGTAGAGATAGTGACGGCGCTTCCTATAGACAGGACATTCCAGTACAGGGTCCCGGAGGGGGCTGTCCGTGTTCCGGAAGTGGGGAAAAGAGTGCGGGTGCCTTTTCGCAGTACCGACCGCGTAGGCTATATCGTGAAAGTGGAAGATAAGCCTATGGTAGAGTGTCCGCGGGATCTCCTTGATATAATCGATGATGAGCCCATTTTTTCGGCTGAGATGATAGAGCTCGCGCGCTGGATCAAAGACAATTATTTTTGCTCATGGGGGGAGGCGCTTGAAGCGATGATACCCGGAGTTCTCAAACGGGGTAAAATTTCCATGGAAACGAGGTCGGCGGAGAAACCGCCGCCGGTAATTCAGACCGACCCGCATTTGCCCAACAGAGAGCAGAAGGTGGTCCTGGACAATGTTATGAAATGCCTCGAGGAAAAAAGGCATGAGGTCTTTTTACTTCATGGTATAACCGGAAGCGGTAAGACGGAGATATATCTTCAGACGGCCGAAAAAGTGGTTTCCAGAGGAAAGACGGGAATAATACTCGTTCCGGAAATTTCTCTTACCCCCCAGACGGTGGAGAGTTTTAAATCGCGTTTTGGGGACGCGGTGGCTGTTTTCCATTCAAAGATGCTTGAAAGCGTCAGGTTTTCGGAATGGACAAGGATAAAAAGAGGAGAAGCCAAGATAGTTGTCGGGCCGAGGTCGGCGGTATTCAGCCCTTTTAAGGATCCCGGGATATTCATAATAGACGAGGAGCATGAACCCAGCTACAAACAGGATGATGTGCCGAGATATCACGCGCGTGAGGTCGCTATAGAGCGTGCGCGTATGGCCGGTGTTCCGGTAATACTCGGAAGCGCCACGCCCAGCCTTGAATCTTACCATAAAGCAGCCGAAGGCGAGTACAGGCTCGTAGAACTTACTCAGCGCATAAGCGAGAAGGAACTGCCCCGGGTCAAACTTGTGGATATGCGTATGGAGCTGGAAACAAGAACAGGAAAGTATGTGATCTCGAGTGTTATGGCCGAGGCGCTGAGAAAGGATATAGGGAAAGGACAGCAGGCCATGATCTTTCTTAACCGCAGGGGTTTTTCAACCTTTGTGGTATGCCGGGGATGCGGATTTGTTTTGAAATGTAAAAAATGCGACGTTCCCATGGTCTATCATGAGACAAGAAAAAAACTTTTGTGCCACCATTGCGGTTATAACGCGGACCCGGTCAATATATGTCCTTCATGCAACGGCGATCATCTGATGTACAAGGGAACCGGTACGCAAAAAGTGGAGGGTGAGCTTCGGAAGATCCTTCCCGCGGCCAGGATAGAACGTATGGATTCAGATACGACGGCGAAGAGAGGATCCCACGACAGGATACTTTCGGATTTCAAACATCACAAGATAGACGTTATCGTAGGCACGCAGATGATAGCTAAAGGTTTTGATTTTCCTAAGGTTACGCTTGTAGGGGTGGTTTCCGCGGATGCCAATCTCAATCTGCCGGATTTCAGAAGCGGGGAAAGGACTTTTAACCTTATAACGCAGGTCGCGGGCAGGGCCGGCAGAGGGGATCTGGGAGGAGAGGTAATCGTGCAGACTTTCACCCCGGATAACTATGCTATAAAAATGGCGGCAAAACATGACTACGGAGCTTTTTATTCCCAGGAGGTGCGGTCAAGGAGGGAACTGGGATTCCCTCCTTTCAGGAATCTGGTCAAACTGACCGTTCGCTCGAGAAAAGAAGAGAACGCTATAAAGTTTTCCGAGAATCTGGCAAAGCTCCTTACGAAGAGGGTTCCCGAGATCGATATGATAGGGCCCGTTCCTTCTCCTATGGTCAAAC
>CAYMBK010000207.1:0-3427 GCA_964388645.1 uncultured Planctomycetia bacterium
AGTTAAAAGTTAAGACTTGACCCCATTATTGTCTGATAAGTTAAAAGTTAAGACTTGACCCCATTATCAATTTGTTTGACAAAAAAGGTTTGCGGTGCTAATATTTAATAGACGATGAAGTTGAGCTAATGGCTGCGTGGCCCTGTACTTTGGGGCTTTTTTTATTTACGTCCAGGTACAATAACGAGAGCCGAAGGCAATGATGCCCTTTAAGGATAATGATGATCCTTAAGGGGTTTTTTTTTAGACTTTGCTGCCTATATTTAAGGCAAAAGTCGCACAATTAAAGGTGGTCTGGTGTCCGGATGGTAGTGTAACCGCGGCGCCGGGGAGATCCGCGATGACGAATATAGACAGGGATTTTATCGCACGTATTTTACGAAAGAACAGATTGCGGATAAAGGGATCTTATACAGACGGCCGGAACGATGGAGAACCGTCGAAAATAGATGCTGTAGGAAGAGGCAGGGTATATAATAAAGTGATCGCGGATACAGAGAAGATGCTTATAGAGGAATCTCTAAGAAGATCTTTCGGCAACCAGGCGATAGCGGCCAAAATACTCGGCATAAACCGAAATACCATGAGAGCAAAAGTAAGGAAATTGAACATAGATCCCAAAAAGTTCAGGATATAGGAAAAAATGAAAAGAGCAAATGTTCCCGAAAAACAGGGGTTATACGATCCGGCTTTTGAACATGACAGCTGCGGGGTAGGGTTTGTCTGCGATGTTAAAGGAAAAAGGTCTCATGATGTCATTGAGAAGGGGCTTCAAGTTCTCGAGAGGATGAGCCATAGAGGCGCGGTAGGAGGAGATCCAAGAACAGGCGACGGCGCGGGGGTGCTCATCCAAATGCCGCATGATTTTTTCGCGAAAGAGCTTAAGAAGAACGGGATGATCCTGCCCTCTCTTGGGGAGTACGGAGCTGGCCTTGTTTTTCTGCCCCAGGATAAAGGATGCCGCGAGCGGTGCGAGGAGATCCTTAAAAGCACCGTGCTGCGTGAAGGCCAGATCTTCTTGGGATGGAGAGACGTTCCGGTGGACTGTTCCATCATAGGTAATGTCGCCAGGAGCACCCAGCCTGTCATTAAACAGATATTCGTAGCAAAGGGAACATCCTGTCCCGACCGGCAGGCCTTCCAAAGAAAGCTTTATGTCATAAGAAAAGTATCGGAAGCTAAAATAGAGTCCTCGGATATAGAGGAGAAAGAGTTTTTCTATGTGACGGACCTTTCTTCGGAAAAGGTAATTTACAAAGGGCTTCTTATGCCCGAACAAGTTCCGCGATATTTTCCCGACCTCAAAGATCCCGCGATGGACAGTTCTCTGATCTTGGTGCATTCCCGGTACAGTACAAACACTTTTCCCACATGGGATCTGGCACAGCCGTTCCGATCTCTGGCGCATAACGGAGAGATAAATACACTCAGAGGTAACATTAACTGGTTCCGGTCGGGTGAGAGGCTTTTAGCTTCTTCACTTTTCGGGAACGATATCTCCAAAATAAAGCCTGTCATAGTGGAAGGCGGAAGCGATTCGGCGTCAATAGACAACGTTCTTGAGCTTCTGGTCTTGGGAGGAAGGAGTTTGCCGCACGCGATGATGATGCTCATACCGGAAGCGTGGGAACATGACAGCGGAATGAAAAAGGAACTCAGGGATTTTTATGCCTATCATGCCTGCATGATGGAACCATGGGACGGCCCGGCGGCAATAGCTTTCACCGACGGAAAGGATATCGGCGCTATGCTCGACAGGAACGGCCTCAGGCCGGCCAGGTATATTATGACCTCGGACGATCTGGTTGTGATGTCCTCGGAAGTGGGAGTGCTTGATATCGACCCCGGGGACATTAAGCTCTCCGGACGGCTTGAACCCGGGAAAATGTTGTTCATAGATACCTCCGCCGGGAGAGTTGTGGATGACAACGAGATCAAGAATACACTTTCTTCTAAAAAGCCTTATGGTAAATGGCTTGAAGATAACCTGTTAAAGCTTAAAGACCTTCCCAAGGCCGTAGTTTCCGCTAAAAAGCCGTTTGATGTGCTTAGGATGCTCAGGTGTTTCGGGTATTCCAGAGAGGATCTTAATGTTATCCTTAAGCCGATGGCCGAAGAAGGCAAGGAGCCTATCGGGTCGATGGGTAACGATATGCCCCATGCCTTTCTTTCAAAAAAACCTCAACTTTTGTTCGATCACTTCAAACAGCTTTTTGCGCAGGTTACGAATCCCGCTATAGACCCGATAAGAGAACATATAGTGATGAGCATGGAAAGTTATGCCGGTACAGGCAGGAATATACTTGATGAGACGCCGGGACATTGCCGGAAACTGAGTTTTCCCACGCCCATTCTTACTGACGGCGAACTTGAGAAGATCAAGGACATAAGCGCGGGGGATCTCAGGTCAAAGACGGTTTCCATATTTTTTGATCCGGGAAGCGAAGGTGATCTCGAGAGATCCCTTGACAGGATACGCTACGAGGCGGCTTTTGCCGTAGAAGAAGGTTATAATTTTCTGATCTTGAGCGACAGGGGAGTTAATCTGGAGAAAGCGGCGTTGCCTTCACTTTTAGCTTTAAGCGCTGTTCACCAGCATCTTGTGGACGGAGGAGTACGCACGCAGATAAGTATAGCGGTCGAAAGCGCTGAACCGAGGGAAGTTAATCATTTTGCTCTTCTTCTGGCCTATGGGGCTGACGCGGTCGATCCTTACCTGGCCTACGCGGCCATAGGAGAGCTGGTATCTCGCGGGGAGATCAAATGCGGAATTGAAAAAGCCCTGGAAAATTACCGGGAGGCTTTAGACAAGGGTATACTGAAAATACTTTCCAAGATGGGGATATCAACCCTTAGAAGCTATAAGGGAGCTCAGATATTTGAGGCTTTGGGGTTAACTAAAGAAGTGGTGGAGGCCTATTTCGCCAACACCGCTTCACGGGTAGGCGGAGTGGGGCTGGAAGGAATAAGAAAAGACGCTCTTCTCAGGCATGAGTCGGCATATGTTTCATTCCGCGGGGATGGCCGGGACATACTGCCTTCGGGAGGGGCCTATCAGTGGAAGCGCGACGGTGAGTTTCATTTGTGGAATCCTGAAAGCATAGCTCTTCTGCAGGATTCAGTAAGAAAAGGCAGTTACGATAGCTATAAAAAGTACGCTTCTCTTATAGACGATCAGTCAAAGAACCCCACAACCATAAGAAGCCTTTTCAGTTTCGCTGAAACCGTGGCGGTGCCCATAGAACAAGTTGAGCCGGTGGAAAGTATCCTTAGAAGATTCGCTACGGGAGCCATGAGTTACGGGTCTATAAGCCGCAATGCCCATGAGACGATCGCGATAGCCATGAACCGGATAAAGGGAAGATCTAATACCGGGGAGGGCGGGGAGGATCCCGAAAGGTTCATTCCGCTTCCTAACGGAGATTCC
>CAYMBK010000208.1:0-3568 GCA_964388645.1 uncultured Planctomycetia bacterium
CTTTCCGCCGGCTTCAACATAATCCGTTCTCTTGCGGCTGCCGTCCGCATTGTTCTGCGTGTACCTCCTCAGCCTGCCGGTCCCTTCTTCGTACAGATAAGTACGCTTAGGATCTTCCTCTTTACCTTCTTTTTCCAGCGTCCAGGTCTTGCCATCAGTATAATATGTCCAGCTGTCGGAACTTAACTGCGTTTCACCGCCAAGCTCATATTTCGTTATATTTTTTTCAGCCAGCCCGCCACCGTCCTCTTCCGGATAGTACACTCTGGTCTCTTCTTTCTTCAGGGATCCATCATCATAATATTCCATAGTCTTCCGGCTCGTAAGTCTGCCTTCCGGGCTATACTCTTTCACCTCAACTTCTTTATCCGCCCCACCTACGCTTTCGTATTGTGTTTCTCTCCAGCTTCCGTCTTCATTATGTTCAACGCCACTCACCACTTGTACCCCGAAATCGTCAGGAGACAGCAAACCATTCATGCCGTTCCCCATCCCAAAACTTCCACCCTCGTCTTGATCGTTATTGCTTTCATCACCCTCCGGCTGGGTGGGTGCGACAAAGTCCAATATGGCATTCTTCTGATCAACAAATTGCTGTTCCGCCCCACTAGAGGCTGCTTCAGGTATTTGTTCCTGTGAAGGGTCTTGAGGTACAATGCCGTATCCATTCGGGACGCTCAAAAAGAACGCCACAAAAAGAAATATGGTATAAACTACCGGCTTTCCTGTTAATACTTTTTTAAAGCTCTTCATAACTGTCTCCAAAAACACCCTTCACTTCACACTGTACCTACCATGTTCCCGCTCTGCAAACAACTACCCAATTAAAGTATACTCTACTATAAAGCATAAAGCAACCTTTTTATGGACTAACTGTCAACAGTTAGGGGTCAGACCTCAAATTTGACATCCAACGTAAATTTTGGCAAATTTGTCAAATTTGAGGTCTGACCCCTCTGAGTTGACACTTGCTTCTGAGGTGCTTGTGGTAGGTTATGGCGAAGCGGTGGGCTTCGTCCCTTATGCGCTGGACGAAGAATAGCAGTCCCGAACCGGGAGAAAGCCTTAGGGGAAGAGCTCTTCCCTCGATATAAAGATGGTTATGCTCTTTGGCTATGCTGACAAGTTTCACCCCGGTTACACCGAGTTCTTTAAACACCTCAAGCGCAGCCGATAAGTGGCCTTTTCCCCCGTCAATAATAACGACATCCGGCAATGTTTTTTTCTCTTTTATTAGCCTTTGATACCTTCTGCGAACGATCTCACGCATCATCGAATAATCGTCTATACCCTCCACGTTCTTTATCCGGAATTTCCTGTAACCGCTCTTGGACGGCAAACCGGAAACAAACCTCACCATCGCACCCACGGCATACACCCCGGATATGTTAGAAACATCAAAGCATTCAATTACCTCGGGGACCGCGCTCAAGCCAAGCACGTTCCGCATCTCCTCCAGTTCCCCGAAAAAAGGCTGCGTTGCCATATCATGGTACTGCCTCACAGCCGTAAGCGCCCTGATGGTATTCCTCACAGCAAGAGCTTTCTCGTACTCTTTTTTGCGCGAATATGAGCGCATATCAGCCTCCAACCCTCTGAGAAGAGCGTCTTTCTTGCCTTCCAGGAAGCTTCTCACTCTCTCGCCCAGAAGAGCATATTCTTTCTCTGTTGTTTTACCGTCGCACGGCCCCAAACACTGCCCGATGTGATATTCCAAACAAAGCTTCTTTCTCATTATCCGGCAAGACCTTAGAGGAAAAACCTTTTTCATAAAAGAAAGCGCCTCTTTCAATAACTTGATTTCGACATAAGGACCGTAATACAACGCGCCATCGTTCAGTTTTCTGCGTGTTACAAAAAGCCTGGGATATTTCTCATTTACCGTCAATTTTAGAAAAGGATACGACCTATCGTCCTTAAGCTCGATGTTGAATTTCGGAGCGCAGTCCTTTATGAGTCCGGCCTCGTAAATAAGCGCTTCCGCCTCAGAAGAAGCTCTGATAAAATCTACATCCTTAACTTCATCTACAAGCATGCTGATACGCGGGTCAAGAGGCCGTCCTTTCCTGAAATACGACGAGACCCTTCTCTTTAGGTTTATGGCCTTTCCGACATACAGAACTTTCCCCTTTGAATCCAGGAACTTATACACCCCGGGACAACTGGGAAGATCTTTGACTTTCCTCAACACATCCTTGGAATTTCCCGCCATTTTACACCATTTTTCTCCTATTAAAAATACCTTTAACTCCATTAACGCCTAGAAAATAGCATAAAAACGCATATATCGCTCCACTTGACCCAATAAGCCCTGCCAATGTTATAACGCTCTCCAAAGATCCCTGCTGCACCGGAAAAAGCCTTTTTGACATGAAGAAAATAAAAGCTCCCATAACAGTCGTAGCGCACAGGACTTTGCCAAAAGATATCAGTATGTCTCTGGTGCCAAAATCACCCAATCTTTTTGACAGAAGGACATAAAGCATAACGAAATTAACCGTAGCTGCCACAGAAGTCGCAAGCGCCAATCCTCCTACCTTCAAAGGCCACATAAGTATCAAGTTAAGCGTAAGATTAACTAAAAGCGCCACTCCGGCGGTTTTAACGGGCGTCTTAGTGTCCCCCATCGAATAGTACACACTCACAAGGATCTTTATCCCGGCGTAAGCGCAAAGCCCGAAACTGTAAAAAAACAACGCCGAGGAAGTTATCCCGGTTGAGTAAGCCGTAAATTTCCCGCGTTCAAAAAGAGTACGTATGATCTCTTCGGACAACATGGCAAGTCCCACAGCGGCCGGTAACATAATGGCAAATACCGTCCTCAAAGAGAACGATACCGTTCTTTTGAGCTGTTTGAGATCGTTAAGCGCCACCTCTTTTGTCATCTTCGGCAGCGCGGCTGTTGCCAGAGCGATCCCGAAAACCGCAAGCGGCAGCTGGACAAGACGGTTGGAATAGTACAGCGCCGCCACGCCTCCGGAACCGACCACCCTGGCAATAGAGGCAAGTATCGTATCGACAAAAACGCTGAGTTGATAAACAGCCGTTCCCATCGCCCTGGGAACAAGCAGCTTGCCTATCCGTTTGGCCACGGGATGAACCAGGGTGAACTTCCCCCCGAACCTGAAACCCCTGGATCTCAGCGGCCATATCTGCAAAAGCACTTCCAGTACGCCACCGGCCAAAACCCCCGCTATAAGGCCGTTTATGCCGATCACCGGGCAAAGGAATACAAGGGCGATTATAAGTGTCGCGTTAAGCACTACCGGGGCAAATTCAGGAGTGGTAAAATAATGAAGGGAATTAAGAACCCCCTTGCTGTAAGCCACCATACCGAGGAGAAGAAGATACGGAAATATCATCCTGGTGAGAAAAACCGTAGTCCTGAATTTTTCAGGATCGCCCAGAAAACCGGGGGCGATCACCCTCACAAGTACGGGGGCGAAAAAAATACCGGCCGCGGAAAGCGCCACAAGTACCAGCAACATGAGGTTAAGTATGACCCGGGCCGCTTCCCAGTATTCCTCACGGCTTTTTATATGGTTATATTCCGTAAGGACCGGAACAA
>CAYMBK010000209.1:0-2525 GCA_964388645.1 uncultured Planctomycetia bacterium
GCTTCGAGATTTTCTTTTAAAACATCCGCTTCCCGCCGGAACCTGACTATTTTGTTCTTTTCTTTCTCTACGACCTCAGAGGGAGCTTTAGCGACAAAATCCCGGTTCAGAAGTTTTTTCTCTACGCCTTTAAGATACCGTTCTATCTCGTTTATTTTATCCGTTACCCTTTGCTTTTCACGCTCTACGTCAACCAAAGCCCCAAGCGGGACAAATATCTTGATATCTCCTACCAGAGCCGCCACTGACTTCTCCGGTCTTTCCTGGCTTTCCCCCAAAACACTTACCTTACAGGACGCCAGATCTTCCACCAGAAAGGAATTATCCCCCAGTATTTTCTTATCATCGATCGAACTCATACTGAAAAACGCGTCGAGTTCAGCGGACGCCGCTATATTCCAAAAAGCCCTTATGTTCCTTATCGCGCTGATACAGCTTATAAGTGTTTCCATCTTTTTCGCGGAAACCTCATCCTTCCACTCCTTTTTCAACTCAGGCCAGTCTGAAACCGTTATCCACGGAGAAGACTCTCCCGGTGACATCTGCCATACCGCTTCGGTCAGAAATGGCATTATAGGGTGAAGCAGCTGCATCGACTTTCTCAATACGGTAAGCAGGACTTTATTGGCGGTTTCCCTGTCCCGGGAAAGCTTGGATATTTCAAGATACCAGTCGCAATACTTGTGCCATATAAAATCATAGAGATGGGAGGCGGCGTCATTGAACTTGTATTTCTCGAAACACGCGTTGACTTCTTCGGCGACAAGATCCAGGTTATGAAGTATCCACTTTCCTGCCAGGTCCAGTGACGAAAGATCTGTTCCCACTTCCTCCTCTGTCCCGGAAGAACTCATCATGACGTAACGGGAAGCGTTCCATATCTTGTTGGCGAAATTCCTGCCGATTTCGAATTTTTCCTTTGAAAGAAAAACATCCTGCCCCTGCGATGTTATGGATATTATGCTAAAGCGCAGAGCGTCAGCTCCCACTTCCTTTATCACATCAAGTGGATCTATCACGTTGCCGAGGGATTTTGACATTTTGGTTCCGGTTGAGTCCCTGACTGTCCCATGTATATAAACATCGCTGAACGGGATGCCCCCGGCGAATTTCAAGCCAGCCATTATCATCCTGGCCACCCAGAAAAATATTATCTCCTGGGCGGTAACAAGAACATTGGTGGGATAGAACGCCCCCAGGACATCGTTCTTCCCGGGCCACCCCATTGTTGAAAAAGGCCACAACCAGGAACTAAACCATGTGTCAAGAACGTCAGGATCCTGCACTATATCCGCGCTGCCGCAGAACGGACAATGATCCGGCCTTTCTCTGCCCGCAAAGATCCCTTTTCCTCCGGGGCCTGAGACATTAATATCCCTGGGGTTCTTGCCTTCCGCGCAGGACACACAATACCAAACCGGGATGCGGTGCCCCCACCATATCTGCCTTGAAATACACCAGTCCCGTATATTGTGCATCCAGTTGAGGTATACCTTCGTCCACCTGGCCGGATAAAAACTTATTTTTCCGTTTTCCACTACCGTTATGGCTTCTTCCGCCAAAGGTTTCATCCGGACAAACCACTGTTTGGAAAGCCTGGGTTCCACTATCACGTGGCACCTGTAGCAATGTCCTACGGCATGAACATGTTTTTCCGACTTAACGAACAGTTTCCTTTTTTTTAGTTCTTCAACGATAACCTCACGGCATTCAAACCTGTCCATGCCTTCATAATCCCCGCCCAGGTGATTTATGGTCCCGTCAGCCTCCATGACGTTTATGTTCTCAAGGCCATGCCGGGTCCCCATCTCAAAATCAACCGGGTCGTGGGCCGGCGTAACCTTAAGAGCCCCGGTGCCAAACTCCGGATCAACGCTCTCATCAAAAATTACCCTCAGTTCTCTTTTAATTATCGGCAGCTCCAGCACCTTTCCTTTTAAATGAGCATATCGTTCGTCTTTCGGATTCACGGCCACCGCGACATCTCCCAGCATGGTTTCGGGCCTGGTGGTGGCCACCACAATATAATCTTCGTTTTCTTTTGCGAGAGACCGGCTGCCTTTTACCGGATACTTTATATAATATATCATCCCTTCCAGGTCACGGTGCTCCGCTTCCTCATCGCTCAGAGCCGTCGAACAGCGAGGGCACCAGTTTATTATGTAATCCCCTTTATAGATCAGGCCCTCTTCATAGAGCCTTATAAAAACTTCCTTAACAGCTTCCGACAGGCCCTCGTCCATGGTAAAACGTTCTCTTTTCCAGTCGCATGAACATCCCAATCGCTTAAGCTGGTTTATGATCGTACTACCGTATTCTTCTTTCCACTGCCACACTTTCTCTGTAAACTTTTCCCTGCCGAGATCATGCCTCTTGACCCCATCCTTCGCCAGATATTTTTCCACAACATTCTGTGTAGCTATCCCGGCATGGTCTGTCCCGGGCAGCCACAGGGTTTCAAAACCTTTCAACCTTTTCCACCTGACGAGAATGTCTTGTATGGTGTTGTTAAGGGCATGGCCCAT
>CAYMBK010000210.1:0-10448 GCA_964388645.1 uncultured Planctomycetia bacterium
TTTTTCTATAAGTTGTTCTTCGTTCATGGCGGAAGTGATTATATGACTTTTTTCATTAAAAATCAATATTTATTTCAAAAAAATAAAATAACAGGGCAATGCCGTGTGAATATTAAAAGAAAGAGGTGTTAATGTGATGGGGATTAGCTTTTGTTTTGGAGCAGAGGATGGGGCTCGTTGGTAGGGTCTAACTGTCGATATACGTAGTACTTGCCAAAAGGTGGATGTACTGGTACGCTATACACTATGGAAGCTAGCAAAACTAACAGGATAATGCTGATCACCTCGGACGGGAAGCTTGCTGATTTTGTGGGTTCTTGCTTTCGCGGATGGGGATATGAGGTATTTTTCGACGATACCGCAGATCCATTAAAAATAGCCAGGATAGCGCCTGATGTCATAATTGTGGACGCGAACGCGGGGGGGCGGAACGGATTCGCGATATGTGATAATTTAAAAATGAGCCTTTCTACAATGAGCATTCCGGTTATGGCGCTTCTTGATAAGCAAGATTTGCGCGCCGAGATATCAAAGATGCAAAAAGGCGTGGATGATTATCTTGTAAAACCTCCGGATCCTATGGAGCTGAGGGTGCGTGTCGAGATGGCGGTCAAAAGGGTGAGGCATAATTTTTACGCTAATCCGCTTACCGGGCTTCCCGGAGGCATCTTGATAGAAGACGCTATCGAAACCAAACTGAAAACAAAAGAAGAATTTGTTGCCGGCCAGGTGGATATCGATAATTTCAAGTCGTTCAACGATCGCTACGGGTATCTGCAGGGAGACAGGGTGATAATGCAAACGGCACATATGCTTTCTACTTGCATTGAAAAATGGGGAAATGACGGCGATTTCGTCGGGCACATAGGAGGGGATGATTTTGTTCTGATCACCACGCCCGAGAAACATAATGATGTATGTGAAAATTTCATATGCATGTTCGATACCATAATCCGGTTCCATTATTCTTTGCGGGACCGCCAGAACGGTTTTATTTCTTCCAAGGACAGGGCAGGGCATACGCGTAAGATACCACTTATGAGCGTTACGGCGGCTCTTGTGATGAAAAACAGTCCGAAAGATATTAACAGCGCCATCGAGATAAACGATCGCATAACCGAGGTAAAGCAGTATCTTAAAAAGATACCGGGAAGCAAATACATGGTCGATCGCAGGATATTGAAAAAGAACGATCATTTGAAAGTTCAGGTCTTTAAGAACGATGATACCGTTTCCAGAAAATATAGGCCGCTCGGGCAGATACTGCTGGAAGAAGGGGTCATAGACAGAGAAAGGCTTGACGCGGCCCTCAGGATGCATTGGAAAAGAGGCGGTTTTCTCGGAGAAATGCTGGAAGAGACGGGGATGGTATCCAAGGATAAGCTCATGCAGGCGCTTTTATCGCAATACAATGACCTTGAGAGCGTCGTTCAAGGCCGGGCGGAACCTCCTGCCGGGAGGGTGAACCAATGAGAGGATGGTTTTTAGCTTTATGGAAAATAAGGAAATCGCGGCTATCTTCAGGGATATCGCCGATATCCTAGAGATCAAAAATGAAAACGTCTTCAGAATAAGGGCCTACCGCCAGGCGGCTTCAAGGATAGACGGGCTCTCCGGACAATTGTCGGAAATATATGCCGAAGATCCGGCAGCCATTCTTGCCATTCCCGGTATCGGAAAGGATCTTGCCGGAAAGATCGAAGAGATGGTCACTACCGGGCATCTTGAGTTCTATTCCCTTCTTGTTAAAGAATTCCCTCAGGGTTTTTTAGATCTTTTGAATATTCCGGCTTTGGGCCCCAAGAAACTTAAAAATATCAGAGATGTTCTTGGCGTGGAGAATATGGACGACCTCGAAAAGGCCTGTCTTGCCGGAAAAGTTTCAGAGCTTGACGGGATGGGAAGCAAAACACAGCAAAAGATACTTGACGGTATCCGGCGGTTCCGGAAATACGAACAGCGCATGCTTTACGGAGAAGCGGAGGCCCTGGCGGAAAACATACTCGCGCATATCAGTGCCGGCGGGAATATAGAAAAGGCCGCAACGGCCGGAAGTTTGCGCCGCGGTATGGAAACGGTGGGAGACGTGGATATTTTGGTCGCAGCCAGAGACCCTTCGAAGGCCGCGGAAAGGTTTTTATCTTTTCCGGGGATAACTCAGGTGATAGCCGGGGGATCGACCAGGTGCAGCGTGGAGGTCAAGGGATCGCGCCGGGTGGACCTGAGGATAGTAGATAAGAAATGTTTCGGAGCGGCGCTTCTTTATTTTACGGGATCCAAACAGCATAACATAAAGATACGGCATATAGCCAAAAAGAAAAAATATAAGATCAATGAGTATGGAGTTTTTTCGGGTGCCGGCCGAGGGCAAGAGAAGTTTGTGGCCGGAAGAACAGAAGAAGAAGTTTATAAAACGATAGGGATGCAATGGATCCCACCTGAGATCAGGGAAGACAGGGGCGAGATAGAGGCGGCATTGAAAGGGCAGATCCCCGAAGGCCTTGTAGAGCTTGGTGATATCAGGGGAGACATGCACCTTCATACCCTGGATACCGACGGCAGAATGGCGCTGGAGGAGTTGATAGAGGCGGCTTTGTCGAAAAGATACGAGTATATAGCGGTGACCAATCATTCCAAACTTATCAGGATATCCAGGGGGATGAACGAAAAGCAGCTATTAAAGCATGCCGAGGATGTTCGAAGGATCTCCGGAAAGTACAAAAAAATAAAGGTGATGGCCGGGGTAGAGGTGGATATACTGAAAGACGGGACCCTGGATATAAAAGACTATGTGCTTAAGGAGCTTGACATCGTTATAGCCGCGGTGCATTCGAATTTTTTAGTGGAGAGTGCGGCCCAGACAGAAAGATTGATCAAGGCACTAGGCAACAGGTATGTTAATATGCTTGCTCATCCTTCGGGACGCCTTATAAGGAAACGTGCCGCTCTCACTTTCGATGCCGATAGGGTTTTTGCTGAGGCTGCGGCTAACAATGTCATGCTTGAGATAAACACTCATGGGGAGAGAGTGGATCTTAATGATGCCGGTTGTATTAGGGCAAAGGCTCTGGGGGCGAGGTTCTCGATAAATACGGATGCCCATCAGAGAAGCCATTTAGACGGGATGAAACTCGGCGTGGCCACGGCAAGAAGAGCCTGGCTTGAGAAAAAAGACATAGTGAATACTTACACTTTTGCCGAACTGAAAAAAGCGCTTAAAAAGTAAAGGGGTTGGATGGATAAAAAGAACGCTGCAAAAAAGATCAGGGAACTTCGCTCGGCGATAGAACGCCATAATGACCTCTATTATAACAGGGGAGAGAGTGAAGTATCTGACGCTAAATATGACCTCATGGTAAGGCAATTAAAAGATCTGGAAGCGGGGTTTCCGGAATATTCTACGGAAGGATCCCCCACATCGAAGGTCGGAGCTCCCGTTACGTCTAAGCTGGCCAGGGTAAGGCACCGCGCGCCTATGCTTAGCCTGGAGAGTGTTCACGACGAAGAGGGCGCCAGGCGTTTTGACGCGTCCTGCCGTAAGTCTTTGGCGAAAAAGGTAGAATATATCTGCGAGCCGAAACTTGACGGGCTTAGTATAGAGCTTGTTTATGAGAAAGGGGTTTTTGTCAGCGGATCGACACGCGGGGACGGGGTGCAGGGAGAGGATGTCACGATTAATCTTAGAACTGTTGCCGGCGTTCCCGAAGAACTTAAGGGAGAGAAAATTCCGTCCCGGCTTGCTCTCAGAGGTGAAGTGATCATGTTGATAAAGGAATTCCAGAAATTGAATAAAAAACAGATAGAAGAGGGGAAGGAACCTTTCGCCAATCCCAGGAATGTCGCGGCGGGTTCATTAAGACAGCTTGATCCCGAGGTTACCGCAGGAAGGAAACTCCAAGTGTATTGTTATAGAGTGCTTGATATTTCAGGTGATATGCCCCGGACGCAGAAAGACGCGCTTGAGTTAATGAAAGCTCTGGGATTTCGTCCTGCCCCGGACGTTAAGGTATGTAATGAGATCGAACAGGCGATAGAGTATCACCACCGTATGGAAGCCATAAGGGACAGCCTCGAGCATGAGATAGACGGTATAGTGATAAAGGTCAATGATATGGATTCACAGGGCCTTCTCGGGACAAGGACAACCAATCCGAAGTGGGCTGTCGCGTATAAATTCCGCGCGAGAAAAGAGGTTACAAGGGTCGATGACATTATCGTCCAGGTGGGAAGAACGGGAGTTGTTACTCCGCTGGCCCTTCTCAACCCTGTGGATGTAGGCGGAGTTACTGTATCCAGGGCGACGTTGCACAATATGGGGCAGATCAGCAAGCTTGGAATAAAGATAGGGGATAAGGTCAGGGTGGAAAGAGCGGGTGACGTAATACCTTACATCAGCGAGGTTGTCGAAGACGGCCGGACCGGAGATGAAAAAGAGTTCAGGATGCCATCCGAGTGTCCAAGCTGTGGAACCAAGCTGACAAAAGAAGATGCTTATTATAGATGCCCCGCCGGGCTCGCATGTCCTGCCCAGATAAAAGAATCGATATGCCACTATTCATCTAAGGCGGCCGCGGACATTGAGGGGTTTTCCGAAAAAAGTGTGGGTTTTTTGTATGAAAAAGGCCTTGTCAGAAAGATATCGGATATATATTCCGTCCGGAAAGAAGATCTGATCGGCCTTGAAGGTTGGAAAGAAAAGAAAACGGAAAACCTCATTCAGGCCATCAACAGATCGAAAGATATGCGCCTGGATCGGTTTATTATGGCGCTGGGTATCAGGAACGTAGGCAGGCATATAGCACGTGTTTTAGCGGAGAATTTTGGGTCTATCGAAAAGATAATGTCGGCCGATGAGATCGAGCTTACGCAAATAAAGGAGATAGGTCCGGAGACGGCGTTTTACATAGTCAGTTTTTTTAATGACAGTAAGAATAGAAATGAAATACGGCAACTTGTCAGTAAGGGTGTTAAAGTACGGAACTATGAAAAAAAGACGACAGGAAGATTATCCGGAAAGAAGATCGTGTTTACGGGATCTCTCGCGGGCATGTCTAGAGAAACCGCGCGCAAGAGAGCCGAAGAGGCAGGGGCTTTGGTACTTTCCGGGGTGAGTTCTGAGACGGATATCGTTGTAGCAGGCGATGCGGCAGGGTCGAAAATGGCAAAAGCCAGAAAACTGGGGATAAAAGTAATAGGGGAGAAGGACTTTGAAGAGATGCTCGGCTGAGAATTATTTCCCGGAATTCTTGCCTGGCGGATAAAAGACATATATAATGAGTTAATCAGTATGTTTGCGTGCAGAGTTTGTATTTCTGGTGATATGAGGGGGGATCATGGAGGACGGCAAGAAAAAAATATTGATAGTGGATGACGATGTAGATTCGGTAAAAATGGTAGGTACGATATTGGAAGATACCGGGTATGTCGTGATTTCCGCCGGTACGGGCGAAGAGGCGCTCCGCCAAATAGAGGATGACGGTATAGATCTCATAATACTTGACGTAGTGATGCCCGATATGGACGGATACAGTTTTTTTCAGGCACTTAAGGCTGATGTAAGCCGAAAGGATGTTCCAGTAATAGTGGTTACCGGAAAGCCTGATATGAAGGAATTATTCCAGATGGAGGGGGTGTCGGTCGTAATAGACAAACCCTTTGAGACAAAGCTGTTGCTTAAAAAAATAGAAGAATCATTAGCCCGACCGGGCCGCATTTGAAATTCCCATCCTGTTTGTTTGGGGTCAGACCTTGACATGTGACACTTCACGGCAGCATTTAATGCTCTCAAATGTCACATGTCAAGGTCTGACCCCAAGGTGAAGGTGTTATTACGTTGACACTATTATATCTAATAGTTATAATCTATGCAGCTGTTGCGGTTCCGGGCGTTAAGGTGGTGCTTTTAAAAAAGGCAGTTTTGGGCTTTTTTTGTGTTTAAGCTATTTTTTGTTAAGGGGAAGAATGGAAGAGGTAAATGAGCTCATAGAACAAAGATACATAAATCTGGATAAGATGAAAAGCCAGGGGGAAGATCCTTTCAGGGGAGTCTTTAAGGATCCGGAAAGCATATCTTCTGTCAAGGAGCCTTTCGAAGAAGGCAGGCAGGTTCGGGTGGCCGGAAGGATAATGGCGAAACGTAAACACGGTAAAAGTGTTTTTATGGATATAAAGGACCTTACGGGACGTATCCAGGTTTACCTTCGAAAGGATATTCTCGGAGACGTTGTTTTCGAGGGCCTTAATGCTGTTGACATAGGGGATATCGCGGGCGTCAACGGGTCGCTTTTTATGACGCGATCGGGAGAAAAGACGCTGCAGGTAAGTTCTTTTAGCATGCTTTCCAAGGCTCTGCTTCCTTTACCTGAAAAGTGGCACGGCCTTAAAGATGTTGAGACCAGGTACAGGCAGAGGTATGTCGATCTTATAGTCAATGATTCCGCGAAAGAGAAGTTCCTAAGGCGCATACAGCTTATAAGGAATTTACGAGAAACGCTTAACGGTAAAGGGTTTCTGGAAGTTGAAACCCCCATGATGCATCCCATACCGGGGGGAGCGGCCGGGAAACCTTTCAAAACACATCACGCGGCTTTGGATATGGAGCTTTTTTTGCGGATAGCCCCGGAAATATATCTGAAGAAACTTCTGGTCGGAGGGATGGAGAAAGTTTATGAGATAAACAGGTCTTTTCGTAACGAAGGGATATCCACACGGCACAACCCGGAATTCACAATGATGGAGGTTTATCAGGCCTATTCCGATTGTGAAGGTATGATGGCTTTGACCGAGGAAATAATACGATCGGCGGCGAGAACAGTTTTGGGAACGGAAAAATTCACATACCAGGGGAAAGAGATGGACCTTACGCAGTGGAAAAAGGTCTCGTTCGCGGAATTAATGAACACTAATTTCGGGATAAAGGCGGAAGAGCCGCTTTCGGAGTGGGTGGATAAATTGAAACGGAAAGGGATAGAGATAGACGGCAAAAAGGTAAGCAAGACCCAGATAATAAATATTGTGGGAGAACTTGTAGAGCCCGAGGCCGGTGCTCATCCCGTTTTTGTGGTGGATATGTTCAAGGAGATCAGCCCCCTGGCTAAAGAAAAGCCATCCTCTCCGGGGATAGCGGATAGGTTCGAACTTTATATGGGCGGGATGGAAATAGCCAACGCGTATTCGGAATTGAACGATCCGATAGAGCAGGAGGAAAGGTTTCGGGCACAAATAGAAGCCGATCCCGACGCGATGATGGATGAGGATTTTTTAAGGGCATTGAGGTATGGCATGCCGCCGGCCGGAGGCCTGGGGATAGGAATAGACAGGCTGGCCATGATATTCACGGATTCGGCGAGCATAAGGGAAGTATTGTTCTTTCCCCATATGCGGCCGGAATGATATTTTTTATGTGTGACGGTCCGCGCAAAGGCCGGGAGAAAGATAATGTGGACGATATTTTTAAGTTTTAAGTACCTTTTTTCGGGAAGAAAAGAAAGGATGATATCCCTGATAGGGGGAATATCTGTAATCGGGATAGCTTTAGGCGTGGCGGCGCTGATAATCGTTCTTTCGATAATGAACGGTTTTGACAGCGAGATCAGAGAGAAGATAATCGGGACGTATTCTCATGTGGTCGTGACAGCGGACGGCGGAGTCAGCGGATCCAATAGCCTCATTGAATACATTGAGGCCTTTCCCGGAGTAAAGAATGTTTCTCCTTTCGTTACAGGCCAGGCGATACTCCGCAGGAAGGGATCCGTCACCGGCATGTTGCTGAAGGGGATAGACCCCATCAGGGAATCGGAGGTAACCAGCGTTATCACTTATTCGGGAGATAAGGCTCTCGCTCTGGCAAGCGGAAGTATCGTTCTTGGCAGTGAGCTTATGAGAAATGAGAACATAGCTCCCGGCGAAGAGATCGAGATAATACTCCCTTATTCCGCCATGGATGTGGAAAAGGTCAAGTTGACGGTTATCGGCAGCTTTACTTCGGGAAGATACGATTATGATTCGAATATAGCCGTGGTCAGCATAGATACCGCCCAAAAGATGTTCAGGATGGGCGAGGAGATAAGCGGTGTGGGAATAAAGGCTGAGGACGGCATGAAAGCCAATATTCTCCGGGACGGCCTTCGCGAAGAGTTGGGATACCCTTATTCTGTGAAGAGCTGGATGGACCTTGACCGGAATCTTGTTACCGCTCTTGCCGTAGAGAAAAAAATGATGTTCATCATACTGGCTATAATCGTGATGGTGGCGTGTTTTAATATTGCCAGTTCTCTTATAATGATGGTCATGGAAAAAACCAGAGATATAGGCATTTTAAAGGCCATAGGAGCGAATTCTTCAGGGATAAGGGCGGTGTTTATTTTTCTCGGATCCATCATAGGGTTCCTGGGGATAGCCTCGGGTGCTCTTCTCGGAATACACATATCGGCTCGAATAAATGTTATCGCCGGGATGATAGAGAAAATAACGGGGGTTACTTTATTCCCGGGAGACGTGTATTATTTTACTGAGATACCGGTCAAGACGAGTTCGGCCGATGTTCTTACCGTCATAGCGGTGGCTGCCGCGCTTACTTTAGCGGCGGGGATGTACCCTGCCTGGAAGGCTTCGAGATTGGATCCGGTGGAGGCGATAAGATACGAGTGATGCCGTGTGGCGGCTGAGAAGTGACGGGAAGAGAAGATGATCAGATGCGAGAAAGTAGATAAGGTTTTTCGGCAGGGATCAAAGCCCGTAAGGGCGGTATGCGGTGCCGATATAAGCATAGAACGGGGGGAACGGGTTTATATACACGGACCTTCCGGAGCCGGGAAATCGACGTTTTTGCATATTCTGGGAGGTCTTTCAAAACCCACTAAGGGACGGGTTTATGCCGGGAGTGAAGATATTTACTGTATGGGAGACAGAAAAAGGAGCGTTTTACGCAACAGAAAGTTCGGGTTTATTTTTCAGTTCTACCACCTGTTGCCGGAACTTACGGTTCTTGAGAATGTAATGATGCCGGCAAGAATAAGGGGCGGAAGGACTGGGTCCGAAATGAGAAAAAAAGCGGAGGATCTTTTGGATGCCGTCGGCATGACGCACAGGATAAGGCACCGTCCCGGGAAGCTCTCGGGCGGAGAGATACAGAGATGTGCGATAGCCAGGGCCCTTATAAACGAGCCAGAAGTCCTGTTTTGCGATGAGCCGACAGGTAACCTGGGTTCCGCGATGAGGGAAGATATATACGAACTTATCAGGAAACTGAGTGAAGTACGGAAGATGGGGGTGGTGCTGGTTTCTCACCAGGAAGTTGGAAGGGGTTTTTTCGATACTGAGTATTTTATGGAGGATGGCAGAATAAACAAGATCCCGTTTGTCGGGGAGAATGCGGCGAAAGATGATAATGCGTGCCGGTATTCGAAAGGAAAGGTATGGGACTGAAGATTTTTCTTAACGGGCAGTTTGTGGAAAGAGGCGAGGCGAAGATATCTATTTTTGACCATGGCCTTCTTTACGGTGACGGTGTTTTTGAGGGGATAAGGTCCTATAACCGCCGGGTTTTTCGGCTGGGAAGGCACATTGACCGGCTGTATGAAGGATCAGGGATAATAGGGCTTAAAATACCAATGGAAAAAAGTGAACTTGAGACCCGGATCATCGAAACACTCAAGATAAACGACCTTCGTGATGCTTATGTGCGGGCGGTCGTCACAAGAGGAGAAGGAGACCTTGGGCTTGATCCGAGAAAGTGTAAGAACCCCACGGTATTCATAATCGCCGATAAGATAAAACTTTATCCAGAAGAGCTGTACGCGAAGGGTATGCCGATAACCATCGCGAAAACAAGGCGTAATCATCCGAGTTCGATGGATCCCCGCATAAAGTCGCTTAATTATCTCAACAATATAATGGCCAGGATAGAGGCCATAGCGGCCGGCGTTGAAGAGGCCCTTATGTTATCGGTGGACGGAGATGTGGTGGAATGTACGGGCGACAACATATTCCTGGTCAAGGGAGGGAAACTAATGACCCCCCCGCCTGAAATGGGGGCTCTTAGAGGGGTTACTCAGGAGGCGGTAATAGAGCTTGCCGCGGCTATGGGCATAGATGCCGAATACCGGAAGATGGCGCCCGGCGATATATTTTCCGCGGATGAATGTTTCCTGACGGGAACGGCTGCTGAAGTTATACCGGTGGTGGGGGTCGACGGGAAGAAAATAGCCGCGGGAACCCCGGGGGAGATAACTACGAGGCTTATAGGGGCTTATCACGAGCTGACTTCAAGGGAGGGCTTAGCGTATTAGTCCGGGCTTTTTTTCTTGCCTTGTAAATCAAGGCAAGAAATCGAGCAGGGCGGGGTGCCGGATATGCGCAAGCGTAAAGAATTATGATATGCGATATTTGCGGAAAGAACGAAGCGACGATACATCTCACGGAAGTGGTCAATGGCCAGGTGACGAAGT
>CAYMBK010000211.1:0-7839 GCA_964388645.1 uncultured Planctomycetia bacterium
TGGAATATTTTCTTTTCATATCATCCAACTCAACATCATTATAACTTATCTTAGCAGTTACTTAATAGTAATTTAAATTTCCTGCAGCTCTTTTCTCAGGGCATGTATAAAAAACATTCTTGTTGAATCATGTCTTTACATCCCCCTTCTTATCAAACCAGTATTCATAATCATTGAGACCCTGCACTTTGGGCTGAAGGATCTTTGTATTCCGTCCGAAGATGTATCCTGACCCATACCAATTCCTGAACCAGTAAAGAGCTTCTTTGCCGAGATAATACGTCATATGAAGCCACAATGGAGGAGATATTTTCCTTACTTCATATGTCACATAATCGTTATTTACCATCACCCTGACATAATGAAGATATCCACCATCTGCCTCTGGTATCTCAACAAGCATACCGCCTCCGCCTGTACAGACATTCTCAACTCCATCAAATTCATTACGCTGAAACATGTGCTTATGCCCCGTAAATACAATATCTACCCTATACTCCGCGCACATCTTCCTGAATTTATATGCCCACGGAGCATTGTCTATATTGTACCATTCCTGCTGATACGGGTCGAACGGCGGCTTGTGCATAGCAATGAAAATATGGTCGTATTCCTGCCCCTTTTTCAGCTCTTTTTCAAGCCACTCGAAATCCGGACTTCCACCTTCGTTATCGACGATGATGAAGTACGAATTGCGGGTAGCAAAAGCATACTGCAGGCTCCCGCAGTATTTCGCGAAAAGTTCCCGATCGTCGTGGTTCCCGATCGCGGCCACTACCGGATACTTAATAAGCTTCTGCATCTTCTTCCATGCTCTGAAATCCCATTCTGATCCATCAAGGGTAACATCCCCTACGTTCAAAACAAAGTCTATAGGAACCTTCCTGAACCGGTCTTCACGGTTCATATGCCATATCAGTTTGAGCGTAGAAGCATCGTTCGTAAACAGCCCGTTATGATTATCTCCGAAAACGATAAAAGAAAAATACGCGCCCTCGTTATTTTCTATACGCTCCACATTCTCCTGGTTGTTGTCACTATTCAGGGCGGGCTTCATCAGCCAGAAAGGTATCATCGGCAAAAATGAATAAATTACGAAAATAAAAAATATTAAAGCTGCTACTTTCTTCCAAGTAAACTTTCTTTTTATCATAAACTATCCCCCGTATTGTCGTTTAGTAATTTTTCAATATACTCATCCAGCATATTTGACCTTGCCTTTTCGACAAGATCTGCCAACATCAAGAACGCTTCGTTTTCAAAATACAGAGATATCCCTGCCGGCTTAATATTCAATTGCAGTATTCTATCACAGTATCTTGCGACATTACCCATTTTCCCACTCTCGGCCAATAGCCTCATAACAGCCTCCTCTTTATATATCACACTAAAAATTCACCTGCCCTCTTACCCCGTAAACAAAGACGGTATCGGCGTCCTTGTCGGTGCCGGTAATGCCGCCGCCGTTCGGGTCCCAGATCATCTGCATGTCGGGAGACAGGGTAAGGTGCTCGTTCACCTGGAAAGAATAGTAAGCCTCTATATGCGTCTCGGGCTTGTGAAATTCGTTGATATCCCTGTATTCTTTCCCGGGAATGGCCTGCCCGATGGCTACTGCTACGACGTCGTTCTCCCTGTTCCAGTACTTGCCGGTCATCTGACCGCCGAACGACCAGTCGTAGGCGAGGTTGCTTACCTTCGGGTCCGCCCAGCCGAACCTGCCGAATACGCCGTATACATCGGTGATCTTCTGGTCCATGCTGAACCCAAAACCGACGTTGCCCCGTTTGAAAGCATCCAGATCTTTAACCTTCGCGTGCGGAGCGCCGTTATACCATAAAAGAACGCGGTAGTTGCCTCCCCACATCTCTTCGTCGTAGCCGAAGGCCTTCGCCGGTATGAAGTTAAACTGACCGCCTATGAACGGGTTGTCGAAAAGGTTCTCCCAGTCGCCGCGCTCGTTCATGTAGAGCATTTCCACGTCGACGAACTTCGCGAACTCAGGCGCCAGGTACATCCTCGCTCCAAAACCGTTATCGTCCGGCCAGTCGATGACCGCCGAGTTCCTGAATATGTGTCCCAGGAACTGCGTAGTCTCGTCGTTGGCAAAGGCGTTCGTGTCCATATAGCAGGTGGCGTCTATCTTGCCGCCGGTAATAGTGACCTGCTTATCGAACAGATAATGCTCATACCACGCCTCGGTTATGTCAAGGTGGGCGTTCGAATCGCCCGCGTCCCTGTTCACGTTGCTGAATACGGTAAGCTCGCTCTCGACGGTATCACCCTGACCGGCTTCCAGATGGACAAAAGCCATGCCGAAGTCGTCGAATTCCTTGCCGATCTCGATGTCAGCCGAATACGAGCCGTCGAACCTGTCGTCCTCGCCGTCGGTACCGTCGCCGTTATTCGCGTTCGGCGTGCCCTGCCCGACAAAGGTGATCCCTGCGCCGATTTCCAGGCCTCCTATGTTCTTTAGCCTCTCAAGTTCCCCTTTCAGCCTGCCCGAGACATCCTGAAGGTTCTCCTTTTCCAGGACTTCTGCATGGTTGTCTATTTTCCCCTGCTGGCCTGAGACCTTCTCCTCCAACTCCCCTATTCTTGCATTCTGATGTTGAATGATGCTCTTGAGCTCCTGGATCTCCTTAAGTAGCTCATCATTTGTCGGCGCGTCCGCACCGAACGCTGTATTTTGCGCGCAAAAAAGCACGAACATCCCCAGCGTTATACTACTTACTACCTTTTTAAACTGCATATCCGCCTCCTTTTCTTCCACAATGTCCAATATTTTTCTTATCTTCCATGTTCCGCCTTTCCATTGACCCTTCGTTCTTACATCGACATTTATCGCCGCATTTACCGTTGCAGCTGCATCTTTCTTTCATGCCCCCTCCTTTTCCTCTTAACAAAACAAGAGTTTTTGATCTCTCTCATACCCGCCTCATCTCTTTGTTTTTTTGTCAAATATCTCCTGCACTGCTGGTCCTGCCCGTACCCAAGCATGATGCCCAGGATAAAATCTTCTTCGGCTGTTAACTCGTTCAGTTTTCTTTCTCCGAAACGCTCGACCACCTCGACGAAGTCCGGTTTGCCGAAGAATGTATTGGAAGACCTGTCGTTCAACCTGTAAACAACGCAGCATATTCCTTGCGTTTCGAGCTTGTTCCTGATATTTTCAACTTCCCCGTTGGATATCGTATGCAGGAACAAACCTCTGACCTCTTTTTTGAATTCATAGATATGGTGATCTATTAAAGACATTGCGCCTCCCGTTACGTTCATCCGACAACTTGAACTATTTTTCCGCTCCAGGCTTTTATTTTGTTGTCATGATCACCTTCTAAAACATCCACTTTCAAGCCTCCGGCCAGCAACTCAGCCCCACAGTTTTTAAGCGTCCCCTCCAATATCTCCACAGCTTTGCAGAACCGGGGATAAGAACTTTCACCGGGGCCGAAAACCGCGGCTTTTTTGCCGGTAAGATCAACTGAGCGCAATTTGTCTTCGAACTCCACAAAATCGTCCTGCAAAACTCCGTCGCCCCATGTGGAACATCCAAAAATAACAATATCGTAACCGGTTAAGTCTTCAGGATAAGCCTCGGAAACCTTCTTTACCTCTACCTCTAACCCTTACTGTCTCATTTCGTTTTCAACTATACCGGCCATGCTCTGAGTTCTTCCCATTGTGCTTCCGTAAATTATTATCGCTTTCTGCATCTTCTTCCCTTTCTTTTTAGTCTTTTTTGTCTTCACTTAACATTTTCAACGCTCCATCCATCAGCTTGTTCGAAGCCTGTGTCATTATTCCGGCAAGACTTAGAAACTGAAAATCATTGAAACGCAATGATATCCCCGGAATATTGACACTTATTACACCGCACTCGCATATGCTTATCGTACCTATTGAATTGTCAGCCAACACTTTTACTTTCTCCATAAGAACCTCCTTCCAATAAAAAAATCCAGAAACGAAAGGCGACAAACACCCCGGGTTCTGGATTCTTTTTGATCTCGGACCTCTTAAAGACAACCTTTTTTATAGTTTTTCTACATTTACGTGCCCCTCTTCTTTAGTAAGATAATCCACTATCAATTGCTCGTACGTTAAAAGGCATACCCTTTTACACCTCGAGCATTTGAATTCATACCCTTTATTCGTTCTCACCATGAATAACTTACCGCATTCACAGCGTATCTGGTTGATCTCTTTTTTCATTTTTAAATCCACATATTTCCTTGTCGCATCCATCACAGGAACATCCGGCGTCTTTTGCCCTGAACATGTTAAGCAATTTCAACAAAACCCAAATGATGCTGCCATAAACAATAACAAGAACCGCTATTAACTCCATACTATCCTCCGAACCCCAGAAGCATGCCTCCCTGATACACAATAAAAGCCGCTCCCCAGGCCATGACCGTTGTCCAGAATACCAGAAAAAGCGTCCACTTGATCTTTGATCCTGATTCCCTGTAAAAAACAGCCATAGCCACAAAACAGGGCAGATATATCAAACAGAACATAAGAAATGCTATGGCTTTTAAAGGCGACCATGAAGGATCTCTTTGCATCGCTTCCTTTAATGTTTCGCTCTCTTCAGGGTCAACTTCTCCCAGCGAATAAATAGTCCCGAAAGTACTTACTACGACCTCTTTCGCAGCTATTCCCGCGGTCAAGGCTATTCCGCTTCTCCAGTCCATACCTATAGGCTTTACCAAGGGTTCTATCAAACGTCCGAATCTGCCCGCGTAGCTTTGTTCCATTTGTACCGCGGCCAGTTTCTCTTCGCTTATTACTTTTCCTTCCGGCGCTTTATGTATAGGAAAAGTGAAACCAGCCCATATTATCACCGAAATCAGGACAATTATTGTTCCCGCTTTCTTAAGATACATCCACCCTCGTTCCCACATCTTGATCATAAGTCCTTTTATCGTAGGAACCCTGTATGGAGGAAGTTCCATAACAAAATGAGCGTTTTCTCCCTTGAAGACCAGTTTTTTCAAAAGCCAGGCCGATGTAAAGGCTATCACTACGCTTAAAACATACATCAGGAACATTATATTAGCTCCATGCTTTGCGGAGAAAAACGCTCCGATAAACAAAGCGAATATCGGAAGTTTCGCGCCGCATATCATAAAAGGCGTCACCATCATCGTAATGAGTCGATCTCTTTTACTGTCAAGCGTACGGCTCGCCATTATTCCCGGAACGGCACAACCATTCGTCGATATCATCATGGGCAGGAATGATTTTCCATGGAGCCCGAATTTACTCATTATTTTATCCATAACGAACGCAGCCCTGGCCATATATCCGGTATCCTCAAAGAAGGCTATAGCAAAGAACATGAAAAGAATAAGCGGGAAAAAACCCAAAACACCTCCGACCCCGCCTATGATACCGTCGACAATAAGTGACTGAAGTAACCCTTCAGGAATCACACTTGCCGCCGCGCCTGATAATTTCTCAAAAAAGACCTCGAACCATCCGACCACCGGTTCTGAAAATGTAAAGGTGAATTTGAAGATCCCATACATAACAAGACCGAATATCGGAAGTCCCAGCATACGGTTAAGCACGACCTTGTCGATCCGGTCGGAGATCGTATGCCTGAGCTCTACCGTCTGACTTACCGATTCTGTACAAGCTCCCGAAATAAATCCATACCGCCTATCGGCTATCAGTATTTCCCCGGGATCCCCGAAATGAGCCTCAAGGTGTTTTCTGCTTTTCTGATTCTGTTCTAATATCTCCTGCCCGTTGGGCATCGTCCTGACCAGGCCCACCACATCCTGGTCATTCTCTATCAGTTTGACCGTTATCCAGCGGAGTGGATATTTTTTCAGAAAATCTTTATTGCCCTTCAAAAGACGTTCCAGCTTATTGATCTCTTCTTTTATCTCTGCGCCATAATCAATATCTTTGGCTTTCTCGTTCTTCCTGTTCTTATATACCTTTACTATTTTCCCGAGAAGTTCTCTTGTGCCAATCTTCTTACTCCCTACTGTCGGGATTATTTCCATGCCCAAAAGTCCCGAAAGTTTCGAATAGTCAATATTCTGGCCTTTGTTTTCCGCCACATCACTCATGTTCATCGCAAGAACCATAGGAACCTCGAGCTCCATGAGCTGTGTCGCCAGATACAGATTTCTTTCCAGATTAGAGGAATCTATTACATTGACCACAACTTCAGGCTTATTTTCCATGATGAAATTCTGGGCAACATATTCATCCTCTGACCTTGCTGACAAACTATAGGTACCTGGAAGATCCACGACTTTGATCTTATAGTTTTCAAATATGAGCTCCCCTTCTTTGGTTTCAACAGTAACCCCGGGATAATTAGCCACATGCTGTCGCGCTCCGGTAAGATTGTTAAATAAAGTCGACTTGCCGGAATTCGGATTACCGGTAAGAGCTATTGTAAATGTTTCTTTTTGCATTTTTTCCTCCTCTACTATGATCTTTTCGGCAAGACCGTGTCCGATAGCGATCTTGGACCCTTTCACTTCAAGCATTACCTGGCCCCTGCCTGTGTACTGGATGACCCTGATCTTCTCACCCGGCACCAGCCCCATATCCAGGAGCTTGCGGCGAGCTCCCTCACCTCCCTGGACATGGCTGAAAAAAAGTTGTTTGCCGGCTTTAGCCTTTGTAAGTTCAATCATTATTGACCTCAACACTTATTACTGATGCTTCATCTTTTCTTAAGGATAAATGATAACCTCTTACCTTTATACCTACAGGATCACCTAAAGGAGCTATTTTTATGACCTCTATCTTCGTTCCCGGAGTAACTCCCATATCGAGCAGCCTTTTCCTAAGAGAGTCATTACCTTCGATCTTTTTTATCTTTCCGCTTTGTCCTAATTTCAGGTTTTCGATTGTTCGTATATGTTCCATCGCTTACCTCCTCCAATATGTTAGATTTGTCTAACTTTTATCATAAAAAAATTTTTACCTTTTTTTAAGCTTTTCGCTGCAAGCCTTTGGCCTTTTACCCTTCTTCATGTAATAATCCAGGCTGTCAAGCCATTCCGGGCGTTCTCCGGTAGGACAGGTATCGACGAACTCTATGAATTTCCTGAGCCTGTCGTTTGTAACGGGGCTTATCACATGCTCGATCTTACAGGCGTCTTCAACTGCCGACTCCTCATCTATACCTAAAATATCTTTCAGAAATCTAACCAATAGATCATGTCTCTTTTTTATCGCCTTTGATATTTGTCTTCCTTCGGGTGTAAGCATTATGTAGCCATACTTCTCGTGTCTAACCAGCCCTCTGTCGGAAAGAACATTGATAGCGTTATTAACGCTGGACTTTTTCACATCCATAAGAGCGCTTATATCCTTGACCCTTACCGTTTCGCTTTTCTGGTCAAGAACATAAATATTCTCAAGGTAGTCTTCCATGTTTGATGTTAATGCCTTGTTCTTTTTTTCGCTTGTATCCTTTTCCATACTGAGATCCTTATGTTAGATTATTGCTACTTTGTTAGAATAGTCTAACACTTTTCTATGTTTTGTCAAGCCTTTTTTACATTTTTTATCACCACGTTTCCACCACGTTTTGCATTACTATAACCTGACCATAACTGATGATAAGTGCATATACTTTCACATGTATGTTCCCGTCTTTTCAACAGTTACAACAAAAAAAGCCGACTCCCTGTTGGAAATCGGCTTTATGCTTAATTGTTCTGCTACGCCAATCAACAAGCATTTCCAGGTATGGCTTCGCAGAAACATTCTTCTTCGCTATAATTTCTTCGAAGCCCTACCACCCGCCAACGTTTCGAAGGGCGAAGAAGAATGGTGGAGGTGCCGGGATTCGTTGGA
>CAYMBK010000212.1:0-3259 GCA_964388645.1 uncultured Planctomycetia bacterium
TGGCTCCCCGGGTAGGACTCGAACCTACAACCTATTGGTTAACAGCCAATCGCTACTACCATTGAGCTACCGGGGAGCGTTCGGGTAGATTATAGGAAAATACGGAGGAGTTGTCAACATTAGATATGCTGAAGATATGTCAGGTGGAATATCGGGGCCTGCCGGGGAACTCACAAGCTCTCTGAGGTTTTCGGTGAGCTCCCCCCTTTGCCGGGATCGCCCTGTTTGTCATTGCCATGTTCTCTCCCGCTATGTATAATCCACTTATGCACCGTACCACTCAGAGATATATTGTTCATGCCGACATGGACGCTTTTTTCGCGTCGGTCGAAGAGCGGGAAGAACCGCGCTACCGCGGCAAACCCGTAATAGTGGGGTCTGACCCCAAGGGCGGCAAAGGACGTGGAGTTGTCGCCGCGTGTTCTTATGAAGCCCGAAAATTCGGGATACATTCCGCCATGCCCATATCCGCCGCTTATAACAGATGTCCGAACGCCGTTTTCATATCTCCTGATATGGAAAAATATGCCCGATACTCACACGAAATACTGAAGATCTTTGAATGTTTCACTCCCGAGATAGAACCCATAAGCATAGATGAGGCTTTCCTCGACATCACCGGCAGCTGGCATCTTTTCGGAACGCCGGAAACAACATGCAAACTTATAAAACAAACCGTGAAAAAAAGAACGGGTCTGACCGTTTCCCTGGGAATGGCTCCCAATAAGACCGTAGCTAAGATCGCCTCGGACATAGGAAAACCCAATGGCCTTATTTTTGTCTCGGCGAATAATATGCTTAATTTCCTTCATCCTTTGAGCGTGAAAAAACTCTGGGGAGTGGGCCCTAAAACAGCCGAAGAAATGAAAAGACTAAACATACTTACGATAGGCGATCTCGCCGCCTACCCGAGAGAGGGTCTGTACAAACATTTTGGGGAGAACGGTTTAGGTGCAAATGACCTTGCCCGGGGTATCGATCCGAGAAGAGTCTCTCCTCCCGCCGAAGCGCTCTCTATAAGCAATGAACACACATTTGCGGAAGACACATCGGATATGACCGCCATAATGGACAGGCTTATGTCGCTGAGCGAAAAAGTTTCCCGCCGGCTTAGAAAAAACCATGTCAAAGGAAAGACCATCTCTTTAAAGATCCGGTTCTCTGATTTTAAAACGTTTACCAGAAGTACCACTTCCTATCCGCCGTCGGACCTGGAAGAAGAAATATACAGAAAGGCCATGACCCTTCTTAAAGGTTTTCCCGTTGAAACAAAACGGGTCAGGCTTCTTGGCGTAAAAGCGTCCAACTTAGAGCCCTTATCAGAGATCAACGACCTCTTTGATGGTACCGACCCGTCTGAAAAAAAACGCCGGAACGTCCAAAAGGCGCTGGATAAGGTCCTTGACAAATACGGTGAAGGCGCCATCCGCCGGAGAGGATGACCGGTCTACCCCATATACAAGATCTGAGACGCTATCATGGCGGATTTAGCCTCGCCCACCAGTTTCTCCGCAACTTTTAACCCGAAAGCGAAAGCCGTCCACGGGCCTCTGCTCGTAATAATATTGCCGTCTTCCGCCACATCATCTTTAGACGACCTTACTTCGGGGGAAAAACCCTTTTCCATGCCGGGATAACAGGTGGCATTTTTTCTCTTTAGGATCCCGCAAGGATCCAAAACAAGCACGGGAGAGGCGCATATAGCGGCGATTATCTTCCCGGCTTTATCCATTTCAATTAGCATGTCCTTTAGTTTAACGGAACTCGCGAGATTTTCCGCACCGGGCATTCCCCCGGGAAGGATGAGCGCGTCCGGAAGTCCCTCATAATCCTCGAACATGATGTCTGTCTTTATCGACACATCGTGGGCTCCTGGAACTATCTCGGTCTTAAGCCCCGCCACAACGACTTCCACTTCGCAGCGTCTCAATATGTCTATGGGAACTATAGCCTCCGTTTCCTCAAAACCTTCAGCCAAAACTATCAACGCTTTTTTTGCCATTTTACTCTCCTTTGTTATGTACTATTGTCGGGCAAGTACCCCGCGGCATTTCACCGCCGAGGCTACCGCGATCTCTATTGTCCTTCTGACCGCTTTATCCAATTTCTTCTTTTCCGGATCGCCAAGCTTTTCCCAAAAAGGCCTTTTCCCGGGAAGGTCGCCGGCAAAAAGTATGCCGGCCGCTTCTATCCCGGATATCACGGCGGCATGATATACCGACGCGAGTTCCATGTCTATGCCGTCGAATCCGCGTGCCTCTATTTTTCGCACTACCTCGGCGGTCTCGGCAGCAAGAGAATGGATAGTAAAAATGCTGCCTCGTCTCATTGTATCACGGGTTCCTCCGCGGCCCCTCGATGCCGCCATAATATCCTCTACCAGCGCCGGAGACGCGGTAAAAACCTCTCCGGAAGCCAGTATCTTGTCTATCCCTCCGCCGGGAAGATAATATTCCGAAAAACCCGCGCCTGAAAACGCTTTTTCGCACAGATAAATGTCGCCAATATCCGCCGGCCCTAAAGCCCCGCAGGAACCGGTATAAATAACGCGTTTAGCTTTGGTCATGCCGAGAAAAAGAACACAATCCCCGGCAAAAGAAGAACCCATGGGAACTCTCAAAACCGTGTACCCCTTTTTTTTATGAGACGCGTTAATTCCGGAATAAAGCCGGCCTTTGAAAGATCTTTTTTCGTAAGGCCCTGAAACGAACTTTTCAGGGGATAAAAAGGGCGTCATGATAACGTTTTCATGGATCTCTTCCCCGCTAAGCCCGAAAAGGACCCTGAATATCCCGTTACTAGGCTTCATCCTGTTTCTCCCCGGCTTTTTTGCGGTCTACTGCCGGCTTAGTCCTGCCGCATTCCTGACACTCAAAAGAAAGATCCGGGACGTACGCCCCGCACCCGCGGCATACCCAAAAACCTGCCGGAGGATTTTTTTCCCGGATCCTTTTCTTAACAAGCGGTATGGTGGCGTAAATAACAAAACCAGTTATCGCTATCACGGCAAACAACATAATGACTCCTGCCGCTCCTCCTCCAGGAGTGCCGGCAGGCCTTACCTGAGCGAGATCAATATCATACACCAAAAGCCGTCTTTTTACAGCACTGTAAGCATAATCATGATCCTCTATCGGACCCGAGGCAAAACTCATTATAAGAGGAGCTGATATGCCGTAATGCCCTTTTCTGTAGGCCTCGAGCTTATTAAGATAGCTCTTGTAATAACGGGCCGCCGCTTCGTTGTCTCCCGCTGATT